>JAITAW010000076.1 GCA_031283905.1 Treponema sp.
GGATACCGCCGTGATTAAAGGAAACGCCGCGGATCAAGGCGGCGGTGTAGGACTGTACGGTTATGGGCTGGATATTTATTTTTATATGGCGGGCGGCGTTATTTACGGCAACGCGGAAGGGGACGCGGCGTCGCGCAATACCGCCACGGAGGGAGCGGCGCTCTATAGGATGTACAGTTACGACAAAGCGGAATACGGCTCTTTCAACGGCGACACATGGGTCAAAGCCGGGGACATTCTCCCCAACGAACACGGCGCGTACACCGATGACGCCGTGCGCGTGAAAAACGGCGTCTTGCAATAAAAAAAGTTGTCCGCGGGTTACACGGGTTGGCGCGGGTTTTCATATCAAACTCGTTCTTACTCCGTGAAACCCGCGGCCCCTTAGCATCCGGCGCGGAAAAAACGCCCGGTGGCGGCAACGTCTAGCTAGGTAAAAACGTCCGGCAAAAAAACCCGCTCTGCGGGCGGGCGGCGCGGGAAGGACAACGGTACCGCGTCTAGCTAGAAAACCCGCTTTGCGGGCGGGCGGCGCGGGAAGGACACCGATACCGCGTCTAGCTAGAAAATCCGCTCCGCGGGCTAGAAAACCCGCTTTGCGGGCGGGCGGCGCGGGAAGGTCAACGAAACCGCGTCTAGCTAGAAAACCCGCTTTGCGGGCGGGCGGCGCGGGAAGGACAACGGTACCACGTCTAGCTAGAAAACCCGCTCTGCGGGCTAGAAAATCCGCTTTGCGGGCTAGAAAACCCGCTTTGCGGGCTAGAAAACCCGCTTTGCGGGCATCATTGACAAAGCGGCGTTTTTTTCTTATTATTGTAGTAATGAACGCAAACGAACTCCGCTCAAAGTACATTGAGTTTTTCAAATCAAAACAACACGCCCAGATTCAGGGCAAGTCCCTGTTGCCCGACAACGATCCGACCGTGCTTTTTACCACCGCCGGAATGCATCCGCTCGTCCCCTACCTGCTCGGTCAGGACCATCCGGCGGGCAAGCGGCTCGTTGACTATCAAAAATGCATCCGCACCGGCGACATCGACTGGGTGGGCGATTCGAGCCACCTTACGTTTTTCGAGATGCTCGGCAACTGGTCTTTGGGCGATTACTTTAAGGAAGGCGCTATACGCATGAGCTACGAGTTCCTTACGTCCCCGGAATGGCTCGGCATACCGGTTGAAAAAATCGGGGTAACGGTGTTTGAAGGCGATGACAAGGTACCGCGCGATGAGGAATCCGCGGCCGTGTGGCGGGCGCTCGGCATACCGGAAGCGCGTATCAGGTACAGGCCTCGCGCGGACAACTGGTGGGGTCCCGCCGGCGCGACCGGACCCTGCGGGCCGGACTCGGAAATGTTCTACGACTTCGGCAAGGAGCCGTGCGGGCCCGATTGCGGACCGGGCTGTCCGTGCGGCAAGTGGCTTGAAATATGGAACGACGTGTTCATGCAGTACAACAAGAAGGCGGACGGCTCCTATGAACCGCTTGCAAGAACGTGCGTGGATACGGGCATGGGGATTGAGCGCACCGTAACGGTGTTGAACGGTAAAAGCTCCGTATACGACACGGAGATTTTTGCGGACATCATAGAAGCCATAGGGAAAGCGGCCCGGTATGTGTACGGAACGGACGCGGAAAAAGACCGGTCCGTGCGTATTATCGCGGATCATACGCGGGCGGCGGCCTTTATTTTAGGCGATCCCAAGGCGGTAACGCCGTCCAATGTGGGCGCGGGCTATGTGCTCCGCCGCCTTATCCGGCGGGCGGTGCGGCACGGGCGCAAGCTCGGCGTTGAGGGCATGGCGGCGTCGCCTATAGCGGAGGCCGTCGCAACGCAAATGGCGGGTCCTTACCCCGAACTCATCGAAAACAAAGCGCGTATTATTGATGAATTGAACAAGGAAGAAGAAAAATTCCGCGAAACATTGCACAAGGGCGAAAAAGAATTCGAGAAACTCATCCCAAACCTGCTCAAGAATCCGCAAAAGATTATGAGCGGGCGGCTTGCCTTCAAGTTGTACGATACATACGGCTTTCCCATTGAGCTTACTTCGGAGCTTGCGGCGGAAGCGGGGCTTGCCGTGAACCGCGCGGAATTTGACGAGGCGTTCAAGAAACATCAGGAGCTTTCCCGCGCGGGCGGCGAGCAGGTGTTTAAGGGCGGGCTCGTTGATCACGGGGAGATGGCCGTCAAATACCACAGCGCGACTCACCTTCTCCAGCAGGCGCTGCGTATCGTACTGGGCGATCATGTCGCGCAAAAAGGATCGAATATTACTGCGGAACGTATGCGCTTTGACTTTTCCCACGACAAGCCGATGAATGCGGAGGAAATCGCCCGCGTAGAGGCAATCGTCAACGAGCAGATCGGGCGCGATCTGCCGGTAACTGTGGAAATCATGAGCCTTGATGACGCCAAAGCGTCAGGCGCAATCGCCCTGTTCGGCGAGAAGTACGATTCACAGGTGAAAGTGTACTCCATGGGCGATTTCTCCAGGGAGGTCTGCGGCGGTCCCCACGTAGAGCGCACCGGCGTACTGGGCGTGTTCAAGATACAGAAGGAGCAGTCCTCTTCGGCGGGAATCAGGCGGATCAGGGCGGTACTGGAGTAACGCGCAAAGCGGCGCAAAAACTGTATCCTTTCAAGAGAATTCTTTTTTTATTAAGTAAGCCAATTTCAAAACATGGTTGATGTTGCGGCTTGCACAAGTATAGATACAACAGAAACAGCACAAGATAAGGAAGTACCTATGAAAAACAAACGGTTTTTAATTTTTTCGATTTTCTGCATGGCCGCGCCGGTTGCGGGCTTTTCGCAGTACAACGGCAAGGCGGTGGTCGCCACGATTCAGTACAACACAACGGAGCCGGTTACCGCCGAACAACTGCGGCTTCAGGTTGAAATACTGGAAAAACAGGCGGGCAGAACGGCGACCACTCAGGAGCGGCAGCAAGTACTCGATGGGATGATCGATCAAAAGCTGGTGATTCAGGCTTCGGCAAAAGAGAAGATAACCGTTTCCGAAACGGAAATCAATCAGCAGATTCAGGTGATCAAGCAGCAGATGGCGCAGTCCGCCGGCAGAATGCTGACCGATGCGGAGTTTGCCGAGGCAATCAAGCAGCAGACCGGTATGGATATGAGCGTGTACCGCGACCAGATGAGGCAGCAGATGCTGATAAACAAATACATCACCCAGCGGTACCTCCCTCAAGTTGTCTCAAAAGCCAATCTTGCTGTCGGCGACAACGAGATCAACGAACAAATTCAGAATATGAAAAATCAAATGGCCGCGAGTTTGGGCGGACGCCAGCCGACCGACGCGGAATTTTCCGCAGCCGTTAAGCAGCAAACCGGCTTGGAACTTGCCGCGTTCAGAGCGCAGTTGAAAACGCAGACAGCGCAGCAAAAATACATTTTGAGACTGGGCGGGGGAGAGCCTACCAATGATGACGTAAGCACCGAACTTCGCGCGCATCCGGCTTTGTACCGGCAGGACGGCTATGTACAAGGCAACTACATTCGCATTCCATTCACCGCGGCGACTAAAACCAGGGCGAAAGACACTGCGGACAAACTCATGCGGCAGATTGGAAGTAGCGGAGAAGAATTCTTGTTTCATTTCACCCAGATAAAAAACAACAGCGATCCCCAAAACTATCAAAACTGTTTTGCCGGTTCCGACTACTTTGTGCAGAGCATTACGCTGCAACGAATGGGCAAAGAATTTTTTGATGTGGCGTTCCCTTCCGGCGGTCCGGATAATCAGGGTATACGGAAAGTGTCCAAGCTGGTTGAGACTCCGCAGGAATACGTGATCTTATACATTCTCAAGAGGGAGAAGGGGAAAGACTTGGCTTTAAATGACATTGTTCCCGAATATCTGGGAATGGGTGCAATAAGCGTCAAAGATTATATCGCCTCGGCTTTGTTGCAGGATCGCATAAATGCCGGCACCACAGAGTTAAGCAAAAACTTGATCAGTGAACTGCGTAAAGCGGCGACTATCAAGACATTTCCCCAATATATCAACTGGTAATGGGGAACATGTCGCCACGAAGACGGGCGCGGATTCTTGCCTTTCAGGCGCTGTACTCTTGGGAAGCGGTAAAGGGACGGTTCAAGCCGCCGCCTGAAAAGCAGAGAATTCTTGAAGAGTTGCTGGAGTTTCCGTGGATGGACGAGAA
>JAITAW010000202.1 GCA_031283905.1 Treponema sp.
CGCGTAGCCGTAGTCGCTCGCCGCGTCCAGTTCCCGCGTTCCCGCCATGGGTCCAAGGTGGACGTGCAAAACGTGGGGGCCCCCCGGATAGCTCAGGGACGCGGCCGGCGTCCCGTCCGGCGCAGGCACCGGACTCGGATTGACCTTTTGCCGGAAGCCCAGCGCGGCCCAGTCCCCTTCGGTCAGGGGCGGCATCTTGAAGTACCGGTCCCTGAAGAAGCGCATCCTGGCAATGAGGGCCGCGAAAGCGGCCTGGCACTCGACCGTGATGACATGGGTTCGTTCCGCCTCGTCCAAAGCCTTCTGAAGCAGGTCCTCGGCGTTGGCGAACAGGGTACCCAGTTCCATGAATTGATCTTGGGGTATGCCCCAAGCCGTCAGCAGGGCCGCGGTTATGTAGCTAAGCCACTTGCGGCACATGGCCAGGATCTCCGTCCGGGGTCTTGGCATCCAATCGTTACTCATAGTGTCTACTCCTTGTAGTGTTGTTTATATCGAATAGCCCGCAGGCTATGCCGGATGGGTCAGGGGCCACGGCGCATGGGTCAGGGGCCACGGCGCATGAGTTAAAAGCCGCTCCGCCGGATACGGACGGTACTATCCGGTGTAGCCGGATAGTACCGGTTAGGGGCGTTGTAACGGAGGCGTTATTCGCGCCAAATCCGGACGCCCTTTGCATTGAGACGCATGGTATGTATGGGATGCCAATTACTAAAACTAAATTATAGTTCGGGGGGGGGGGGGGGTAAACCGTGCGCCCCGCAACGCATTACTGCGCTCGTACGAGGAATACGCGAGAAGCAGACGGCACATACCGTTCATCACGCAGACGGCTTCGAAACACGATTTTGCCCTGTTCATGTGTAATACCATATCACGGAACTCCGTACTTGTCAACTCATCCGCGCCGTTTTTTTATCGTGCGGGACGCTTTATAAAAATCCGGAAACGGCAAGCGGGGCGGTATTGCGGGCGCGATTATACCGCGCCATGAACCTCCCCGTCCTGAAGGGCGGGACGGCGCGTACCATTGCCAATAAAGCGCAAATATGGCATACTTACATAATTATGAAATATCTGAGGAATGTTTTGATCTTATGCGTATGTTGTTTGCTTGCGGGCGTCTTCGCCCTTGTTGTTATCCGTATATATGAAAGCAGCGAGGAATCGAGGGAGAAAAACAATGTATTCATCAACCTGAGAGATTTTCCTGTTTATATAAAAAAAGGATACACGAGCGCGGCTATGTGCGCTCAGGCCGATCTGAATTCCGGCGCGTGGATAAAAATACCGGCCCGGAAGGAAAACGCGCCGCTGTACGTTAAGGCGCTCTTTCCCAACGCCAAACGGACGTTCCTCTCCCCCTTTGCCGCAAAAGACGAGGCGTATACCTATGTCGTCAGTTTTCAGCTTGATACGCAGACCATGATGAAAATCACCAGCAACAAGCGGGAAATATCCGGCGTTTTTCTGGCAAGCATCGGCGACAACTGGGAAGTTTTCTTGAACGGAACCCTGCTTAAATCGGAATTGCACATCGGCAAGAACGGGAACATCGCGTCCCACCGCAGTTACCGGAAAGTGTATTTTCCGGTTGACAATTCCCTTTTTCTTGCCGGAGAGAACCAGCTTACGTTCAGAATCGTAGGCAGCCCCGATGACATCAATACGGGCTTCACGTACATGACTCCCTACATAATACAGGACTACAACGAAATACCGAAAAACAACGATGCCTTGACCGTCGCCCTGTGCGCCGTTTACATCTTTATGGGCGCGTACCATTTGGCGCTGTTCATAATACACAAAAAAGACGCGTACGTTCTCCCGTATTCCTTGTTCTCCACCCTGCTCGGCGTTTATTTTTTCGCGAGAACCACCGCGGTCTACGCATTCATTCCGAACTCGTCCGTTGTCCACCGGATTGAGACCGGCGCGTTGTACATGATAGTGCCGGTTTTTGCGGCTTTTTGTGAATTGCTTACAAAGCCTTTCGGTACGCTGTCGCTTTTTGTTAAGATATACAGCATATTCAGCGTGATTCTGATCGTTACACAGGCGCTTTTCTCCCTACCGTTCCGCGACGATACGCTTTTAGTCTGGCAAATAACAGGATTAGCCGCAATGGGGCGTACTTTTTATTATCTTGTTTGTTTCTTTTCGGCCACCGTAAAAAAACAGCGGGCGTTGACCGCCATGAAGCTGCCGTTTAGAGCGTATATGCATATTCTAGCGCAGACGGATTTTGGCATCCTTTTCATCGGTTCCTCCGTACTACTGCTCACCGGTATTATCGACCTATTGAACGCTATGGTCTTCCGCATTGACATCGTTACTTCCACGTACAGCTTCTTTTTGTTTACGATTGGCATCTCGTTTTTACTGGCGCGGAAATTCAGGTATCTGTACGAGCAGGTCGCCGATTTGCAGAGCGCTATTTTGAAAACCATGGCTGAACTGGTTGAGTACCGCGACACGGTTACCGGTAGCCATATTGAGCGTACCAAATTGCTGGTCGAAATTCTTACGAAAGCCATGCTGAAAGATCGCCGGTATTCCAGCATGATAAAAGATTGGGATATAGAACTGTTGGTTCAATCTTCCCAGCTTCATGACGTTGGAAAAATCGCTATCAGAGACAGCGTACTCAGAAAAAAATCGGCACTTACAGCCGAAGAATTTGAGGAAATGAAAAAACATGCGTCTTTCGGCGTCAAGGTTATCGAGCAGATTGAAAATAGTGCGCCGGACAGCGATTTTTTGGAATACGCAAAGATATTTGCGGGCGCTCACCACGAAAACTGGGACGGTTCCGGCTATCCCAACGGATTAAAAGCCGGGCAAATTCCACTTTCGGGAAGAATCATGGCGGTAGCCGATGTATATGACGCGCTCACCTCGGTGAGACCGTACAAGCGGGCGTTTTCACATGAGGAAGCGGTCAATACCATCAAAAAAGAGAGAAATCGTAAATTCGATCCCGATATTGTGGATATTTTTCTGTCGGTTCAGGAACAGTTCAGGGCGGTTTCCGAGTCCGGCCGGTTTTAAGGAAAGCCGGCGCTTATCTCCCTACCCCAATGTATTTGAGACCCGCTCTTTCAACCTCTTCCCTTTTATAAATGTTCCTCAAATCAAAAAAGTAAGGGAGAACAAGCAATTTCTTGATCTTGTTCAAATCAAGATTTCTGAATTGGTTCCACGGCGTAAGAATGGCGAGGGCGTCCGCTCCTCTGGCAACTTCATACTCACTGCCCGCAAACGTTGTCGAAGTCTTCATGCCGGCAAGCCGCCATTCCGCTTCCTTCATTGCGGCGGGGTCAAAAAGACGCAGTTTCGCGCCCGCTTCCACAAGCCGCTCACAGATAGCGATTGCGGGCGACTCCCGCATATCATCGGTGTTTTGTTTGAACGCCAATCCTAAAATGGCGATGGTTTTTCCGTGTAAATCACCCAGTTCAGCCTGTATCTTTTCCGCCATGCGGAGTTTCTGCCTTTCGTTGGCGCTCATTGCGGCTTCGACAAGCGACACCGGTTCGCCGTGTTCCCTGCCGATTTGCGCCAGCGCCCTCGTGTCTTTCGGAAAACAAGAACCGCCATACCCGGGACCCGGATGGAGAAATTTGGAGCCTATGCGTCCGTCCTTGCCCACAGCTTTGGCAACATCTTGTACATCGGCGCCTGTTTTTTCGCATAAATTCGCAATCTCGTTGATAAAAGTTATTTTCAGCGCCAGAAAAGCGTTGGAAGCGTATTTTATCATTTCTGCGGATTCAAGATTGGTTTCAATGTACGGCGTTTCGTTGAGATACAGCGGACGGTACACGTCCTTCATAAGGGAACGGGCTTTTTCGTCTTCTGTACCAATAACCACACGATCCGGGTGGGTGAAATCGTACACTGCGGTCCCTTCGCGCAGGAATTCGGGGTTTGAAACCACTTCGAAGGGTATCGCCGCTCCCCGCCGCGCCAGTTCTTCCCGTATCCATCCGCGCACTTTGCGCCCGGTCCCGATTGGAACAGTGCTTTTGCCAACAATAACCGTCCACTTTTCGACAGCGCGTCCGATTTCCCGCGCGACTGCTTCCACGTACCGTAAATCCGCGCTTCCATCGGTTGAGGACGGGGTACCGACCGCAATAAAAACCACTTCGCTCGCTTTTACCGCGCTGGAAAAGTCCGTGGTAAACGACAACCTCCCTTCATGGATGTTTCTTGCCACAATACCGTCAAGCCCGGGCTCAAAAATCGGTATAATCCCCTGCTTGAAAGCTTCAACTTTCTCACTGTCGCTGTCAACGCAGACAACCGTGTTGCCGAAATCCGCAAGACACGCGCCCGATACGGAGCCAACGTACCCTGTTCCTATCATTGCAATAGTGACCATTTTTCCTCCCGCGCCGCAGAACTACAGTCCGTCAGCCATTCTTCTAAACATTTCGTTCTTTTTGTACAATTCTTCGTAATTTCCGCTGTCAACAATAACGCCCTTATCCATCATATAAATGACATCGCAATTCTTTACCGTGGTGATGCGGTGCGCCACCATGATGATGGTTTTTTTATGCCCAATTCGTTTGATGGCGTCCATGATCGCGTTTTCCGTAACCCCGTCCAACGCGCTTGTCGCTTCGTCAAGTATCAGCGCCGAAGGGTTGTGGTACACGGCGCGGGCGATGCCAATACGCTGCCGCTGTCCGCCTGAAAGACGGATTCCCCGTTCCCCAATAACGGTTTCATATTTTTGCGCCAGTTCGTTTTCCACAAAATCGTGGATATTCGCAATTTTCGCCGCATTAACGACCATCTTATCATTTATCTTATCCGGCGCAACGCCGAACGCGATATTGTTCCGTATGGTGTCATCCGTCAAGAAAATGGATTGCGGCACATAACCCAGATTCACCTGCCAGTCTTTCCGGTTTTCATTGGTTATTTCAACATCGTCAACGAAAATTTTACCCTCTTGAGGTTCCAAAAGTCCCAACATTATATCAATGAACGTCGTTTTTCCACATCCTGTCGAGCCGACCAGCGCCACCGAGGTATTAGCCTTTATATGCAGGCTTTGATTTTTAATCACTGCTTTTTCAAATCCCGCATAAGAAAAGCTGATGTTCTCAAATCTGACGCTATTGTGAAAATC
>JAITAW010000169.1 GCA_031283905.1 Treponema sp.
CCAGTCCTTTCGTCCATCTCCCCCATCAATATATCATTGAACCATATTTCCGCATTTTTATCCCTCCGCTCTTTTATGCCTATATAATATCCGGAAAAAGGGTTCCCCATTCCGGAGTTCCTCGGCGATAACGGCGGTGAATTCGTCAACCATGCCGCCGAAATCCGGTGTGCAAACGAAAAACTCCCCTACACCCGCGGCCGTGACCGCCGGAAAAACGATGACCACTTCGTGGAACAGAAAAACGACGATGCCGTCCGGGAAATGGAAAGCGGAGAATTACCACAGGGATGCAAGAACGTTTTTGTTACGCAACGCGCTCTTTACAATGCGGCGGAACTTCAACAGAATGCCGCCAACAAGGCTATTATTGTGCGCTTGCGTCAATGCCTCGCCCAGGCTAACCGTATTCAAACACGGGAGCGGGAATAGCTTCGGTAACATTTTCTAAATGATGCATTTCGGGCAATGCCTCAAATTATTCGAGCCAAAAAAGGTCCCTTGCCCAGAAACCAAAGTCCTGGTGAAGCATGAAAAACCAACAAATATTTACGGATATAGAATACGGGAAACACAAACGGATAATCCGGCGCGAAATATGTTTGGATACTATGGAGCGGCTGTGCCGTGGAAAAACTAGGGGAACAAATACGCCTCTACTATTTTCAGGGGAAACGCGGACGAATCGTTGGAAGAAGATATTTGCGACAGTTATGCATGAACATCCATTTCCATCGCGCAAGCATGTTCCCGGTAATCCCAAGCTCTCGGGCAACCTCCGGCCGCTTCCGGTTTGTCTTCAGGACGAGTTCCGCCGCCGTTCTTTAAATTCTTTAGGGCGTGTTCACACAACGCAAAGCGATACAAGCACAAGCGGGATAGATAAAAACGGAAAAGATACGGGCAAGTTTGTCATAGCGGGCGCGAATCCCTCGAAATCCCTTCAGCCGCCGCAAAAACCGCTCTATCTCCTTCCGCCGTTTATAGCGTTCTTTGTCGTATTTCCATGGATGAGCCCGGTTTCGCTTCGGCGGTACCACCGGTTTATACCCCGACTCCCCCGCCGTAACCCGCGTCCGCCCGCCTTCATACGCCCTATCCGTCAACAAAGTAACCTATACTCCCGTGTTCCAACGGCTTCCGGAAGCGCCCGCCCTTCCGCCGCGTCCGGCTCGTTTCCTCCCGAAAGCCTGAAGGCGGCCAACCTTCTATCCCCCGTCGTTACCGCGCGTATCTTCGTGACCCGTCCTCCCCGGCTCTTCCCTATCCCCCGTCCGCCGTTTTTTTTCCGCTCCATGCGCGTCAGGATGGATTTTGACCATCGTTGAATCAAGCGCGCATACCCCGCCCGATACAAGCGCTCTTTCCACGGCCAATACCTTATACACCCGTTCCAACACGCCTTGTTCCGCCCGCCGCTTCAATCCAGATTACGCGCCGATTTCCTAATCTTTGCGGCAAACTCCGCCGTTTACACCCGTTTTCACGCCGATAGACGGGCTCGTTGGGCGGCGTTCGATTGTCTATCTTGACATGCCCGCGCCGTTTCGGCGGCAATCGTTCTATCTCTTGATATTGTTCTTCGGTAAGTTCCATACTTACTTTATCCGCTTTTTCCTCTCTTTCCTTTAGTGTGAACACGCCCTAGTTACCGCCCTTGCCGGGCACTTCTTAAAGAAAACAGGCTTTTAACCTATTTTCTCCCCTTAATCTTTTGAAAGAAATATCCTTTTTCATCTCTGATTGTCAAGCCGTTTCTAAAAAAGGGCGTGGGTGCGTCTTTCCGGCAGCGGTTCTTGACGGCTCATTTGCGACGGGGTCTAATACTACGTCCTAAAGGGCGCTCTTTAGGACGGCATGGAGTTGCTATTTTCCGACGCCTTCAATCTCCAGCGCAAACACTTTGCTTTTCCGTTGCTGGTTGTACATTTTTCTCTTGCGGGACGGAAGACTTTCCACAGACGCTTCTTTGAAGCCAAGCGCTTCAAACCAGTCCTGCGTGGTTGTCGTAAGGACAAAAATGCGATCGAATCCTTTTTTTGAGGCTGTTTCAATGAGATGCCTCACTATGCGGCGTCCCAGCCCCATCGCGGCGAACATGGGATCCGTCGCCACTGCGGCGATTTCCGCTTGGCTTTCGCCCCAGTCATGCAGAGCGGCGCACCCTCGAATAGCGCCGTCGACCTCCGCCACAACATAATCCTCTTTCTTCTCTTGCACCGCTTCGGGCGTACGCCTGACAAGAACGCCTTTCTGCATGAGCGGCTCCATGAGGCGCAGGATATCGGGAATCTCAGAGTTGCGGAGCGCCCGCACCGCCTCGTATTCATCCGCGTAGATCATGGCGCCTGATCCCATGTTGGAGAAAAGCTCTTTCAATATGACGCCTTCTTCCGTGCCGTCAACGATATGCACCCGTTCAACGCCGGCTTTCGCGGCCTGAATGCCCAATTCAAGCGATTTCAGGCTTTCATCCGGCGCCCTGCCTTTGTTCGCCGCGAGCAAGCCGTCGGCTTCCTGTAGGTTGAGTTTGACGATGCGCCCGTTTTCATCAATGTCAACGCCTTTCGGAACATCATACACGCCGGCTTTAAGGCAGCCGCCTTTTGAAACAATGAATAGTTTTATCGCTCTAAGCGCGGAGGCTACCGCCAAAGCGATCTCATCGCTTGCGACATTATAGGGTTTTCCGACCGGACTCCAGCCGATGCAGGGAAGAATAGGCGCCATGCCCTGTTTCAACACCCGCTCAAGCGAATCAAGAAGCACCTTGTCGACAACGCCCGTATGCTGCATGTCAACGCCGTTGATCACTCCCAACCCTCGCGCGCGGACAAAATTGCCGATAATTGCGTCGACCCTGCTTGCGGACAGCATCATAAAGCGCGTCGCTGCATGAAAAGCCGCCATTTCCACAAAAGGAATCGCCTCGGATGTCGTGATCCTGACATTTTCGTAATACGGTGAAATAATACCGTGCTTTTTAAGCGTCGAGTCGATCCATTCCTTTGCGCCCGGCACGATCACCACGCGGAAGCCGGTTTTTGCAAGGAGCGCCATATCCTTCATCAGCGAAGGAAAATGGGGATCGTCTATGATGGAACAATCGATCTTAAATACCATAGTGGAACCGTCAAAACGGCTCTGATAGTGAAACGCCTCCCGTATGAGTTCTACCTGCGATGTGTTTGTATCGTTCATTTGCGGTACAGTACTTCTAAAAGAGAAGTTTTGCAAGATGGCGAATCCCTAGTTGTCAAGCCGCAATAGGAATGCCTCCTTTTTGTAGGATAAGGATTGAAGGCGGCCTCCCCGGAACCGGGAATAAGCTGCCGCCAGGCGAAGCGGGTCTGCCAGAGGAAGCCGTCCCATCAACGGACAGACCCGGAGGCGATGCGACCGGACGCTCGCCTTGTATGCGGAAAAGCACGCCGGTTTCGGCCCGGCCCGGGCGTGTGAGATGCCGATGGAGCGGGGAGCAAGGCCGACTCCCTCGGACGGGCCGCCGGTAGCCCGCGAGCCGTGGAAGCCGGAACGGCGCCGCAGGGAATACCGTTTCCGGCGGACGAGCGGTTCGGGGAATTAGTCCAATTCAACGGCGTCCTCCGCGATTGGTTTGAGGGGAGACGGGGCCGCCGCCTTGTCACTCTGATCGATGACTCGGCCAGGACCCGGACGTCCCGGTTTTTCGGGGAAGAGACCGGGTTTGTGGCCATGACTGTCCTTAAACGGCGGATAGATGGAATACCGGCATCCCCGTATTGCGACAAGAAAAACGCCTTCGTACCGGCCTGCGACCCAGCCGGCAAGGAGCTTTTAGCCGGAGTTGCCCGCCCTAAAAGCCGTTTCGGCAAGGCCCGCGACCGCCCGGTCAAAGAATTACGGCTCGCCCGTATTTCCTCCTTCGAACAGGCAGACGCCTTTCTCCGGGCGGCTTACACGCCCCTCATGAATAGCAACTTCAGCCGCCCGTCCGGCAATGCCGATGACGCTCATGCCAGAGTCGATTCAGCCGCCCCCGATGACATCCTCCGCCTGGAATATGGCCGAAAAGCGGGCAACGATTACGCCGTCCCCTTCGAAGCCCGCATGTTCCGGATTCCGCCGGAGACAAAACCAAATCCCCGGCCCGACACGGACGCTTCCGTCCACATCTTCTGGAAAAACAAAGGCTTGCACATCAAGGCTTGCACATCAATGAAATTAAGACCGTTTTCAACAATTGACGCCCCTATTGTCCCCTTCTGGCAGAGGCACATCTTCTCTGATTTTTAACAGAGTTTCTTTTAAAATTGCAAAAAATTGTTTTGGCATTTCGCCTAACAAGTCTGTAACTGCTTCGGGCGCTAAAACGCCATCGGGGTTCCGTTCGCCTAGGTCAGTCGCTTTGGCAACTTCATTAATCCGGGCCGACAAACCATCGTATACAGCCGGAATGTTTTACGCATTTCTTGCCCTCTTGTTCATTCAACAGGTTTTTCATATAATACGCACCATGCGGTTAAACCGCATCCATATTAGGAGGTTTTATAATGACAATAAGAAAAAAAAGCGGCGTGTTTGATTTACAGGCGAACAATACGACCGTAGGACGAGAAATTATCGCGGGAATCACCACGTTTCTGACGCTCGCGTATATCCTGATGGTTAACCCGGATATACTCGGCAACGCGGGCATGGACAAGGCAAGCGTGTTTACGGCGACTGCGCTGGCATCCGCGATAGGGACTATGATTATGGCGTTTGCCGCGAATTTGCCCGTAGCGCTCGCGCCCGGCATGGGACTCAATGCGTTTTTCGCTTTTTCCGTAGTTATCGGCATGGGATATTCATGGCAACTCGCCCTGACCGCGGTGTTTTTTGAAGGCATCCTGTTTATCATCCTATCGTTATTCAATGTCCGGGAAGCCATCATCAAAGCCATACCGGACAACTTGAAAAAAGCGGTCGCCGTAGGCATCGGGCTTTTCATAGCGCTCATCGGTTTTAAGAACGCGGGCATTGTGATAGGCGATCAAGCAACGCTCGTAGCCCTGGGCGATTTGACATCAGGCTCCGCGCTGCTTGCAATCATCGGCCTTATCATCACCACCATTCTGTATGCGTGGAAAATTCCCGGTTCTATCCTCATCGGCATTTTTGCGACTACTATCATCGGCATACCGCTTGGCGTTACCAATACGGGCGGCTTTAGTTCTCCATTCAGCCTTCCGGCCGCGCCCCTGTTCTGGGCGTTTGACTTTTCAAACATTTTCACGTTTCAGTTCTTTACGGTCTTCTTCACATTTCTTTTTGTGGATATTTTTGACACCGTAGGCACCCTGGTCGGCGTTGCCACGCAGGCGGGCCTCATCGACAAGAACGGCGAAATCCCCCGCGTAAAACAGGCTCTTCTCGCGGACGCGGTAGGCACTGTCGCGGGCGGCATGCTCGGAACCTCAACCGTAACCAGCTATGTGGAAAGCACTGCGGGCGTGGCCTCCGGCGGGCGCACGGGTCTTACCGCGCTGACCACGGGGATTCTGTTCATAATCGCCCTTTTCTTCTCGCCGCTGTTCCTCATGATCCCCAGCGCGGCGACAGCGCCCGCGCTTATCGTTGTCGGATTCTTGATGATGCAGGCGGTGGGCGGCATCAACTTCAAGGATCCCACGGAAGGCATTCCGGCGTTCTTCGCCATCGTGATGATGCCCTTTGCCTACAGCATCTCCGAAGGCATCGTATACGGATTGCTTTCCTATGTCATCCTCAAGGCGGTAACGCTTAAGTTCAAGGATATATCCATTGTTACTTGGATCCTGTTTGTGATATTCATGCTGAGATTTTTTATCAAATAGTGAACCTTTTTTTATTGTTTTTTGAATTTTCCAAAATAGGTTTATTCGCCGTGGGCGGGGGGCTTGCGACCCTGCCCTTTCTTTTCCATCTGGTTGAAAAATATACATGGCTTACCGCGGAAATCATTGGAAACGGGCAGGCGCTTGCCCAGTCCGCGCCCGGCGCGATAGGCGTAAACATCGCGGCGTACGCCGGATTTTACGCGGCCGGCATACCGGGTTCCCTTGCCGCCGCGGCGGGCCTTGTATTTCCCTCAGTCATCATCATCACAATCATAGCGCGTATGCTTGCTTTCAAAAAGAACCGGTTGGCGCAGGCTGTTTTTACGGGCATTAAACCCTGCGCTACGGGCCTGCTTGCCGCCGCCGGTTTCGGCGTCCTGCGTACCTCCCTCTTCAACGGCGAGGCGTCCGTCTGGTACGAAATGTTCCGCCCGCGAGAATGCGTTCTTTTTGTTGTACTCTTCGTCCTGATTATCAAACTGAAACTGCATCCCGCCGTCTATATCGCCCTAGCCGCCATCTCCGGTATCTTTTGGTTATGCTAGACGCGGGGATAGGGACACCCGTTTTCCGCCGATCAGGACGTACGGCTCGGCGCGGCAGTCTTCCAAACAAGGAGTCTTTGAAACGGCGAGCAACGTGTTGGAAGAACAAGGAAAAGATAATGAAGGCAGGAGCCTTACCACTGTCAACAAGTTAGCGGAAGAGGAGCCGGAAGACGGGGCTTTTCCCGAACCGTATTATAAGCAACGTCCGGTAGACAGTATCAGGCGGGACTTTTATGCGATGATGACGGTATCGAATATGCCGGCCCGCCGCCGGATGGAAGCGGAGCGGAAAGCCGGGGATGGCCGGAGCGGGAAGGCGTTGAAGTACGAATACCACCACAATCACAAGTCGAACTGTTGACGGGGAGAAGGGAAACAACCTCCTGCCCTCCTCCTTTCTTAATCCGGCACAGTCAGTATTGTTACTTCAATGGGGCAAGGCGGGGCTATGGCGGAGACTTCATTTACCCTGAATTGCGGCGAAAAGTAGCGCCGCGCCTTGAATAAACGCCGAGGCTTCAAACCCAAGCCCTATCGCAAGCATGGCGGATCGCGATCCTTGTTCCAGGGCGGCATACACAAACGCGGCCGGAATCAAGAGGAGCGGGCGGTTGCGGGCAATGAGCGCGACCGCTATGGCGTTCCAGCCGAGGCCGCCGGAAAATCCCACATGGCAGCGCCCATAGGTACTTGCTACGGCGAAAAAACCCGCAAGGCCGGAAAACGCGCCGGATAAAGCCATTGAAGGCATCCAATGCCGACTCGCTTCTATACCGGCGTAATGGGCGAAAGCCGGACTTGAACCCGCGATTTTGAGCCTGTATCCAAAGACGGCGCTGTTGACGAAAACATGGGCGGCGGCAACCAGCAGCAGCGAGATGACAAAAGAAACCGAGAGGTTCGAGGGCGGCAGGATGCGGAGGAGCCGGGGAACGGCTTTTGTCGCAAGGAGGTTTCCCGAAGGATCGCGGAGGGGTCCGGCAAGAAGATAATCCGCGACCGGGGCGAGCGCGCCGGACAACAGGAAGCTGGTAATGATTTCGTTTGCGCCCGCGGCTTTCTTGAGAAAGCCCGGTATAAAACCCATGAAGCCGCCGGCCGCGATTGCGGCAAGCGCCGCAGCCCAAAGGCTCATGCCCGCAACAGGAGGCAGGCTCAGCAATACGAGCGCCGCCGCAACGCCGCCTATGTAAATCTGCCCCTCGCCGCCAAGGTTGAAGCACCCTCCCCGAAACGCCGCAACCGCGCCGAGCGCGGCGGTAAGAAGCAGGCTCACCGCGTCAAGAGTGTTCCCGCTGAACCAGACGCCGTTCCAGGGTCCTATAAAAAACGCGGCCATTGCCGCCGCCGGTTCAGGAGCGTCGGAGGCAAGGACGAGCAGGGTAAAAAAGAGAATGCACGGCGCGAGAATAATAACAGGTAAAATGCCGTAATGCCGCATCATGGTTGAGGAGCATTTTGTCAGAAAAAGACGCCTTATGCAAGACGGATCCAAGACAAGCCGTGCCCGCTTTTTCGCGGAGGATAAAAAGAACCCGTCTTTGTAACAATTTTACCCATCCGACACGGCGTACATCCCGAAAACGTCTGAATATACGGCTTTTTTGGCTTGGCATAGTAATTGCTTATTATACTTGTGAGTCGCGAATTTGACACAACATATAGCGTACCTTAGAACGTGCGGTTCACAAGATATTATAAATATCTTAATACAATTCAGAGGAGAAGGATATGAATGGAAAGACGATTATGATGAGCGCGGCTATCTTGCTGGCGGTTGCCGGCGCAATGTTTGGTCAAGCGGCGGGCGATCCCAATGCGGCGGCGCACAATGATCCTCATGCGCAATGGCAAAACGGGCAGGCGGGGCGGAAGGAACGGCGACCCCGATATCTGCAAGTGGAAAAAAGCGCGGTGAGCGGGAGCCTGGCTTTTGTAAAACAAAGGATCGCTATACAAAACGGCGATGCGACCTATTACCTTAGAGGCGTTGATCGACTCATCGGGTTTGTCGACGGCCTAAAAGAAGGCGCGGAGGCGATGCTTGAAGGGTATGCGTTTGTCATTCCCCAAAAGGATCAAAACACGGCGGTTGAATATGTGTTTCATGTTGTAAAACTCACGTTTGACGGAAAAGAGTACGATCTGAATGATGGCGCTCGTTTCAGTCGGGCGCCGCCGCGCCCTTCTTTATCCCACGATAGCCCCCACGGAACCATGCCGCGGCGCTTTAGGAATTCTCAACCATTCAGGCGGTTTGAGCATTTCCATGAATTGCGGGAGTTCCATAAGTGGTGAACGGCGCGGGAACCGGCGGCAAAAGTCATTGCGCATCTGAACATGCCGGCGGTCGAAGGCTACGTGGTGATCCACCGAACCGCCTCGTTTAGAAAAAAGGCTTAAAGCGCCGCCGGTTTTCTTCTTGAATAAAGGGCGGAATTCCCTTGGAAGAGTTTTTACCGGAGAGTTTGCGGTAAGCGCGGGTTTGAAAAAGATATATCTTTCATCGTCCGCCGAATCGGCCTTCGAAGCTCCGTAGGGGTTCACCGGGGTCCGGGACAAGAAATACCCGACGATTGCCAAGTCCCGGCGGAACCGCCGGGCCGAGATACTTCCGTTTTTCAAGTTTTCCCCTGATATCGGGAAGGCGGCGTATACGGCCGATGCGATTGAATTGGCGAACTATACAATTCAAGAAATCGTCAAACACCGGCGGTCATTTCCAAATGATGAGGCGGCGATGAAGCTGATGTTCATGGTCACGAAATAATTTACAGACCCCCGCTATGACAAACTTACCCGTATCTTTTCCGGTTTTATTTATCCCGCTTGTATTTGTATTGCTTTACTTAGTGCGAACACGCCCTTGGAAACTTTTATAGTAGACTAGTCCACTGTAACAGCGGGGCGTTCTGTGGCCGGTCCGCGCCTTTTCCGGACAGGGAGGGCCGGGACTATGTTTATACGAAGGCCGCCCTGAGCGCGGAAAGCGCACGGCGGCAAGACGGTAATTAAAACGGGCAAGACGGATATGCGTGTACGGGCATGAATAGCGTACAAATGCGGAAGGCGTTCCATGAAAGCGGCCGTTGGCTGCGGGAACCGCCGCGATATTCAGACTATATACGACAAATGTCGTATATAAATAGTTATGTGCAATGCCCCCTAACATGGTCGTAAATATATTGGTAAAAAAAATATATGGAAACAGTACCTAAAAATAGAATAAAAAATTATCGGAATAAAATAATTGTAGCAAAAATCTTTTGCCCTAAATTAGTCTACGCAGGCGGCGTCCATGCCGCCTGAA
>JAITAW010000175.1 GCA_031283905.1 Treponema sp.
CATTTTCCGAGAGACTGCGCTTTACCGCGAAGATGTTTACTCCCTTGGTGTTGCCTTTGACCGCGACCGTGTCGAGAAGGCGTACGTGAAACGGCAGTTCGCTTCGTTCTCGAAGCGAATTGTACACCGCCTCTGAAACAAGCATGTCCGCGCGGTACAATTTCGTGAGCCCTTCAAGCCGCGACGCGAGGTTCACCGTATCGCCGATGACAGTGTAATCCATCTTGCGCTCGCTGCCGATATTGCCCACTGTAACGGTTCCGTAGTTAACGCCGATGCCGATATGGAATTCCGGCTTCCCAAGCTCCCGTTGTTTTGCGTTAAAACCGCCCAGCGCGTCAATCATATCAAGCCCGGACAGTACGGACTGCATAATGTCATCTTCATGCTTCACGGGAGCGCCCCAGAACGCCATGATCGCGTCCCCTATGTATTTGTCGACAATACCGTTCCGGTTCATAATAATGTCAACCTGCCCGGAAAAATACCGGTTAAGCGAATGAACAAGCTCGTCCGGACGCATGGATTCGGATATCGTGGTAAACCCGCGTATGTCGGAAAAAAGGATCGACAGATCGCGGTTGTCGCCAACCAGCATGGATTCAGGAGCGGCGAAAAACTTGTCGATCAGGTCTTTCGGCACATATTTCTGAAAAATCTGTCTGATGCGCTGCTCTTTTTTCCGCGCCAGCACGGACTCAAACGCGTGGCGCTTTATCTCGTGATATGCGTGTTCAAGCCCCGTAATCATTATATTGAAAGTTCCGGCCAGAGTTCCTGTCTCGTCCCTGTATTCGACGGCTACCCGTCCGCTCATGTCCTCTTTCGTGATGATGGCGTTCATGGCGCTGGTCAGCTTTGACAGCGGATTCGTCAACATGCTCGAAAGCAGAACGAGCAGCGCGACCGCGAGAACAGAAGAGACGGCGATAATGACGATGGTTTGCAGTTTTATTCTGTTTATATCATGGTAAAAAACGGCTTTCTCTTCGCTTATCACGACATGCCATCTAAAAGGGGGAAAGTAAAACGCCATGAACACCCGCTCAACGCCGCCCATTGTCGCGGTCATTATCCCCCGGTTTTCTTCGCCAAGCAAGCGCAACAGATCGTCCCTTTCATTACCGGACAGGGAAACGGCGGAAGTCTCCATTGCGACAGCGCCGTCCGCGTCAACGGCGAAGATTTTTTCAGTCGCCGGCATACGCGCCGGTTCATCGCGGCTTGTAATAATGCTTTGGGCGTAGAGTTCCACGGCTTTCTGCGCGGCCGCGTCCATATCGGCTCTGCCCGCGTAATTGTTTTCCACCAGCAGCGCCCATTGGCTTTCCGCATACCGCTGTAGATCCGCTGATTTATAGCTCAAGAAGCGTTCCGCGCCGCGGCTGATGTCGTTTGCCGCGGAAAAGTACGATGCGGCCCCGGCCAAAAGCAAAGGCGTTATAATAAGAGGAAGCGCGGTTAGTATGATTTTCGCTCGAATTTTCATAGTCTGAATTTGTCCGCCAAAGAAAAAACGTCCGCCGTCTTTTTCGTTGTTTTTACAAAAAGATTTTTTCCAGCCCGCAGTATTCCGGCAGGAGGCGGAACGTATTACGGCGATCCCCGGTTCTTATACTAACAGATCGCCGGCGCCTTGTCAATGTCCCGCTCTTTGAACGGGCCTCCGCGCGGCGGTAAGAAGCTCATATGGTATGGTATAATGAGTTAGTTAGATTTAAGAATGCGCAATGAAGCCTTAAAGCCGGCTTCATTGGCGGGCGGCGCATAAAGCCGGGCATATCCTTTGAAAACCTCGCCGCCCCTATCTACTTTACCGAAACCAAAACGCCGGTGAATAAACCTTAGAAGAAATCGCCTTTCCCGGAAATATACGAAGGCGCGGCCTACGCCCTCCTGTATAACGGCTATTAAATCGGTGTTAATCAGCGTAATCTGCGGACCCCCTCACCCTATTATTGACAAACGCGGCAAGACGGCCTACACTTTCTCCGTTATTCATCATTCATTAAATCGAAGGAGGCCCCATTATGGCGCTTGATTTCAACCTTAAAGACATTATCCACAAGATAACCGTCAAGTTCACGCCGGCGTTCCTGCCGGACGCGAAGAAACCGTACAACCTTAAAGCCGTGCACCAGCCCGATCTGGACATACACGGCGTCGCGAGCAAGGCGGAGGTATATAACATTGCCACCTCGCCCAAGGTGATCGAGGAGGGCCTGACCGCCGGCCTGGAACTGATGTACTACCTTGCCGCGGACGGCTACCGGATCAAGACCCCGCTTTTTAACCTGCGCATCCGCGTGCCGGGCGAGTATGACGGCGGGGAGACGCGCCTGCCCGAGGGCGTGTTCCCCGAAGCGCGTTTGCAGGTGAGCGCCGCGTTCCGCGCGTACCTGCGGGACAAGGTGGGCCTTGAGTTCGACGGCATAGAGACCGCGGAAGGCTTTATCGCGCAGGCCCTTGACGAAGCGACCGGCCTCATAGACGAGTCCGCGACCATCGGCAACCTCCTGACGATCCACGGCTCCGGCCTCAAACTGGAGAGCGATGAGCAGCACAAGAACGAGGCGGGCCTCTACTTTGTGGACGCGCAGGGCGGCAAGGTGAAGGCGGGCATCATCGCCGTGAACGAGCCGCGCACCCTAAAAGCGGTGGTTCCCGCAGGGCTTGTTGCCGGGACGGACTATCACCTGCTGGTGGTTACGCAGAGTTCGGCGAAGAGCAGCAGCACGTTACTAAAAAAACCAAGGGAAATTCATTCCGAGTTTAGGCTGACGGCTCAGGCGGCATCATAATTCGTAACAGGCTTATAGTTGCTGGCAACTCAGGCTTATAGTTGACGACAACTTAGGCTTAGAGTTGCTGGCAACTTAGGCTTAGAGTTGCCAACAACTTAGGCTTAGAGTTGGCGGCCCGCAATACCTTCTTTTCTCTTCAGTCATGGTATGGTATACTGAGGTGGATTTAAGAATACGAGTGGAAGGATTAGAGCCGCCTTTTGGCGGGCGGGTCTTTCCGCCGCTACGGTGAGCGGATAAGAGAGTTTCTCTGAAAAGAGGTATGGTTTATGGAACCAATTGATTGGACAAAAGAAAACATCTTTTTTCTTCCAAGTAAAATAATTGTTATATATCAGTATCAGTTTTTTAGTAACACACCCGTAAGGACAACCCCCTAAATGCCCACGCTTAACTGGCTAACCCACGAACAGGACCTCAAGGCCGCCGACAACGCCGAATACCGCCTGCTGGTGGAGGAAGAACAATACAGCTACGGCGATCCCGATACAGGAAACCTCATAGTCCAGGGCGACAACCTCGAAGCCCTCAAAGCCCTGCTGCCCTTCTATGCCGGGCAGGTGAAATGCGTCTACATAGACCCGCCGTATAATACCGGAAGCGCCTTTGAGCATTATGACGATAACATGGAGCATACTATCTGGCTCTCGATGATGTACCCTCGGTTGAAACTGCTGAAACAATTTTTACGGGAAGATGGTTTTATTTGCTGTCAAATAAACGATGACGAAGGGGCCTATCTTAAAGTTATCATGGATGAGATTTTCTCAAGAACAAATTATATTTCTACCATGTTTGTACAAGTGCGTTACGCTGAAAAAACATTAAAACAAGATATGACATTTCACAAGCAAATTGAACAAATACATATCTACAGAAAGAGTTATAAATCAAAACCTAATCTTAATACAACAGAAAGTAATTTTGACAAATTTACATTTTATATAAATGAGAAAGGTAAAGGAAAACCTACAACACTTGGAAATAAAAAAGCTGTTATTTTTCAATCGAATGAATATGAAATAATTGAAGGTGAAGGTTCTGAAGATAGATTGAAAGAAATTTGGGCTTCTGGAACAATCCTTGATGGGAATTCGTCAGGGCGTTTTTTTAGGGATTATTTGACAGGGCGATATAATATTGATGGTTATGGCGTTTTATATAAAGTATACGGTATTGGTGATGACAAATTTGATTATAGATATTTTACAGGCCCAAAACGACAAGGCGCAACAAAGGGTAAGTATTATCAGGGCGTGCCTTTAGATCAGCTTGAAAATCCTTATGAATTAAAATACCTCCCCATTGAAAATTATATTGATTTTGCCGCAGATTTTGGAAATTGCCGGTCAGAAGGAAGTGTAGAATTTAGAAGTGGTAAGAAACCGGAAGTATTATTAAGAAAAATCCTTGCGCATTTTTCAAATGAGGGTGATTTAATTTTGGACAGCTTTTTAGGGTCTGCCACTACCATTGCAGTTGCTCATAAGATGAAACGTAGATATATTGGTATTGAAATGGGTAAACAGGCGCACACTCATTGCTATACCCGCTTAAAGAATGTAATTGACGGAGATAAAACAGGCATTTCCGAAGCCGTGGGCTGGAAAGGCGGCGGCGGCTTCCGGTTTTTCTCTCTGGGAGAGGCCATATTCGACAGTGAGCGGCGCATAAAGCCGGACATATCCTTTGAAAACCTCGCCGCCCATATCTACTTTACCGAAACCAAAACGCCCATGAATAAACCTAAGAAGAAATCGCCTTTCCTGGGCGTCCATGACGGCACGGCCTACGCCCTCCTGTATAACGGCGTTTTGGGCGACAAAAGCGTTTCAGGCGGGAATGTGTTGACCCACGCGACCCTAAACCATATCATGCACGATATAGACATGGCTGCGGAAGAGACAGGCGGGGACTTTGCATACAATCAAATGGTGATTTACGGCGAGGCGGCGCGGCTTACCCATGTCAGCCTTGCTTCCAACAATATCATCTTCAAACAAACGCCCTATGACATAAAGGTGTGGTAATATGGAACTAAAAAACTACCAGCGCGCTACGTTGAGCGTCCTCAAGTCCTTTTTTGAGCAGTGCCGCATAGTGGGGCATGAGGAAGCGTTTAAGAAAATCACGTCGGAGCCGGAGATTGCCGCACGGCTTGCGGGCCTTAAAAATACCTACACGGTGTGGGACAAGATACCCGGTACGCCCCGCGTGTGCCTCAAAGTCCCCACCGGAGGCGGCAAAACCATCATTGCCGCCCACGCCGTAAAAATAGCCGGTGAAACGTTGCGCGAAAGGGAATATCCCCTGGTCCTGTGGTTCGCGCCGTCCGATACGATACGAAGGCAGACCGCCGAAGCCCTGAAAAATCCCCGCCACCCCTACCGCCTGACCCTCGACGACCAGTTTGTCGGAAAGGTGCGGGTGTTTGACATTGACGAGAAGTTTACCATCACCCCCGACGATATAAACGAACATGTCTGTATCATCGTTTCCACGATTCAGTCATTCGTAAAAGAGGACACGAGCAAGTACAACGTCTACCGGGACAACGAGAACCTTGAACCGCATTTTGCCAGGATGGAAGCGGCAAAGTTTGCCGGCATGGAACGGCGCAATCCGCAAGACGGGCTGCCCGATAAAGACCGCCCCAAGTATTCATTCGCCAACCTGTTATACTACCATTGCCCCCTGATGATAGTGGACGAGGCGCACAAGGCGGTTACCGATTTATCGCAGGAGACCTTGCGGCGCATAAACCCGTCCGCGGTCATAGAGTTTACCGCCACGCCGCGGGAGAATAACAACATCCTCTACAATGTCCGCGCAGCGGAACTGAAAGAAGAAGAAATGATAAAACTGCCGGTAGCCCTGCTGGAATACTCCTTATAATCAATTCAAGATAGGCGAACCGTTAAAGCCCTCGGAC
The DNA here is from genome assembly GCA_031283905.1 of Treponema sp. Taxonomy (GTDB): domain Bacteria; phylum Spirochaetota; class Spirochaetia; order Treponematales; family Breznakiellaceae; genus JAIRKH01. The sequence goes on from JAITAW010000175.1 coordinate 5,737, forward strand.
ATACCGCCGTCTATACAATTCGACAATAAAGACACGCTGTTCTTTACGCCGGAGACTACCGAGGCGGACATTAAAAAGGTGTGTAATACCATTTCTCCCTCCGAAGCCGCAGACCTTATCTGGAAATTCACGGCTTACAAAAAGACCGGCAAAGAGCTGTCCCCCGCTTCAAAAGGTGTTCCCTTTACCGCCCCCCGCCTTATGTTTGAAGTGCAGGGAGAATTGCTCTTTGCCGCCCCTGAAACCATCTTTGAAAACTTTGACTGGAATATCATCGACTATGCCGCGCCCCGGCTTGATGAGACCGAATTTAACATTGAGGAAACCGGAAAGGGGTTTTACATCGACATAGACGGCAGCCGCCTTAAATATCGTTACGTTGGGAACGAGCCGTTTCTGCCCCATCTTGCCGATACGGACGTGTGGACGCCCGCTAACCTGATTTATTGGCTTGACCGCAAATTACGGCAGCCCGACATACCGCAGAGCCAAATGCTGGAATGGCTGCGCCGGAATGTCGAGTACCTTACGGACACCCGTAAAATCACTCTGTCCAACCTGATGATCGCCAAATACGCCCTGATGAACAAATTATTGGCGAAGATAACTACCGCCCGGCAGAATGTGAAACATACGGCCTTCGAGCTTTTTCAGAATGAGACCCACAAGACCCTCGACTTCAAAACGCCGTTCACCTTTTCGGAAAATATGTACGAAGGCCAGTTATACTACCAGGGCAGTTACCAGTTTACCAAGCACTATCTAGGCAGTAACAAAATCCCCCTGATGGACGGCGGCGAGGACGGGGAAGAGTTTCAATGCGCCATGGCTCTGGACGCCGAACCGGCGGTGCGGTTTTGGCTCCGCAATGTTTCACGGCATACCGCGTCATTCAGGCTCCCCACATCCACGGATTTTTTCTATCCCGACTTTGTAGCAATGCTGGGCGATGGACGGATACTGGTAGTAGAGTACAAAGGCGAAGACAGGGCGACAAATGACGACACCAAGGAAAAAGTCAATATCGGTGAAATATGGGCCAGGCTCTCGAAGGGCAAAGCCCTGTTTATGACAGCCCTAAAAACTAAAAACGGCCTTGACATCGCGGAACAGATAAGGGAAAGAATCGGTAAATAAAGTATGAAAAATGTTGTGTATGTTGCAGGCGCCGGTTTTTCCGCTTATGCCGGTCTTCCGGTAATGTCAACCTTTATAGAAAAATCAAGAGATATATATTTTTCAGACTCAACAGAGCAGATCCCTGCGGTATTGAAGATTTCTCCTTGAAGTCTCTGTACATGTGAGACATGTGGGGGAACAAATCCCCCACGCCCCTGGTTTTCCGCCCCAATGCTATCCGGTAAAGCCTCAACCAGTTGGCATATCAACCATATTTCTGTATATTGTTTTGCAAGGAGACTATGCCAAAAAGTCCACAGTTCCTTTATTCGCCGGTACGCATTCATCAAAGGAAACATGGGGACTCCATGAACCTTGCCGCCTGCTCATCAACCGCCACAGACCCGCTTTAGGCGACGCCCTCCCGCGTGATTCCCTGCCCTTTACCGTAGCCGCGGAGATGCCCGCCTTATGTGACTGGATACCGTATCCGTCAATTACATGATAATCAAAGCGCAGGCGGATCATAAACCACGCCAAAATAATTGGCGAGATGATCCATGGACGGATCGCCGCCTCAATATAACGGAAACGCAGGGGAACGCGGGGATGTCAGCCGCTTTTTTCAGATGTCTCGAGTACTTCGCGCAATTCGGGGTCATGCCTGTAATAGTGGGCTTCCAGTTCCTGGGGCGATAAACCTATGAGTTCGTGGCTCATGTAGTGTATCCACATGTCTTCACCGGTTACGGACATCTCATGCTTGCGGCACCAGAAATCGGGCTGTATGGGCAGTTGCTCCGGCTTATCGTGAAAATATTTGTAGTCATGCACCGCGACTTTTAGATCGCGGCGCGGAATGCCCTTTTGAAGGATGATCTCGGCAAGAAAATTCACCGTGCGTCCCGAATCGAAAATATCGTCAATCAAAAGCACCTTGTCCCCGATGCGAAGATACGCCGGATCGTATGTCCAGCCTTCCACTTTTATGTTTTCTGAAGCGCGGACGCCGGTGTAGGAGCGGGCGACAACCGCCGCATAGTACACCGGCCTGCCG
>JAITAW010000256.1 GCA_031283905.1 Treponema sp.
CTTTACCTGTTCGGCTACGGCGTCATCAGATTTATTCTTGAGTATTTCCGCGAACCGGACGTTGATCTTGGCTACCGCTTTGAAATCGTGAAAACATCGTTGCCGCAGGCGCTCTATCACCCGGCGCTGTCTTTTTCAACCGGACAGGTGTTGTGCATGGTGATGATAGCGGCGGGAATCGTGTGGTGGATTGTCGCCGCGCAGTTGCCGGACCGCAAAGCAATCAGCGTGTATTCCGATCAGTCCGTAGCGGCGGGAGCCGTTGCGGACCGCGACGCGGACAGGAAGAAACGGCGGAAGCTGAGAAACAAAGCGAAGCGGAAGTGAGCGCACCGCGCCGCGCATTTCCGGTTTTCCATCGCTTTCAGGAACATGCGCTCGTCTTTCCCGCGCATTATTCAAAGCCCCGGTAGAATTCGCCAGCCTCTTCAAAGACGCGGCGCGCCTCCTTGTCTGTCTCCCCATATTCGCCTATAATTAATCCGTAACTGTACAAAAGAGGAGAAACCGTTACATGAGTGTTATGGATTATTATTATCAGGGCGTTAAGATGGTTCAGCAAGGGGATTATGACGGGGCAATCGAGGTGTTTAACACGGCTCTGGACGAGTACCCGGACAATTTCAGTATTCTTAGCCGCCGGGCCGACGCATGGAGCCGAAAAGGGGAAAAAAAAGTCCCTGGCGGACTATACCCGCATGATCGCCATCGACCCCCAAGACCCCGACGGCTGGAACAGCCGGGGAAACCTGTACCACGATCTTGGCGAGTATGACAAAGCTATCGCCGACTTTACCCACTGTATCCCCCCTGTCGCCGCCCAACTACGGCACGTATTGGTCAAACCGGGGCATCTCGTACTATGAAAAAGGCGATCTGGACGCCGCTCTTGCGGATTTCAACAAGGCTATTGAGCGCTGGGGCAATTCCGAATGCTCCGACTGGGCGCTTCTCCACCGGGGGCTGGTGTGGAAAAGAAAGGAGATCTCGACAAGGCGCTGGAGGACTTCACGCTGGCCTCAACCTATGAACCGGGGAATGATGACGCCTTTTACCAGGCGGGTTATATCCGGTTTATGCGGCAGGACTTTGAAAAGGCAATCGAGTGTTTTTCCGGGGCAATCGCGGCAAGGGACGATGTTGCGGATTACTGGGTGGCCCGGGGAGTCTGTTATTGGAACCAGGCTCTCAAAGACAAGACCGGCTTTTGGGACGAAGACGGCGAGATCATAAGCCTGGCTGAAAATGACTTTACCAAGACGATAGAATGTTCTCCCGATATGGCCGAAGCGCACTTTAACCGGGGGTGTACGCGTTGCTCCAAGGCGCGGGAAAGTAACAACCTGATAAAATCGATCCTCATGCATAAAGTGCCGATGAGTCCGAGCGGGTATCGTTGCTGGCCCGGCTTGAGCATATAGGCGGCAAAGATTTTATTCCTCAGGCCGACGCCTTGTTGCGGGGGCTTCGCGCCAACCGGGATCAACTCGATGTTCTTCTGGCTCAAAGTTTCGGCCTTTTTGCGGAGGATGACGCCCGGGAAGCCATCGAAGACCTGTCCCGCGCCATCGCTCCTTGACCTGGACAATGAGGAAGCCTACTATCAACGGGGCCTTGCCTACAGCTTGCTGAGGGAAACGGACAAAGCCCGCTCGGATTACGAACAAACTATCGCCCTTGCTCCGGATCATGAGAAAGCCGCCGCGAAACTGAATGAACTGTGATGCGGGACATCATCTCCCCATCGCGCGCGGGTGGCAAACGTTCCGGCATGAAGGCGATGCTTGCCTTAGCTAACGTGAGTTTGTCAGAATAAAGGCCCCTCCCTGAATCTGGTATAAAGAACCGCCCCGCCGCAGAGGGCGCAAACACGGTTGCCTCAGGATATTAGACCCCGCTACGAATAAAAATGACATACTTACGCTTTTTACCCATATCCGGCAAACTCCCTCCCTGCGCTTGAAAAAAACAGCAGGCGACAATTTGATGTAAACAGACGTATGGATGGAGTATAAGGGCGTATGTTTACGGTATGATGAAAGGAACGCGCTTTTCCCCAGCCGGTTTTTCATCGAACTCGCGTTGTCTAAAGCGGAGCCTCCCCCCTTCACTAAGCCGCAACGCCGCTTGCGCCGTTCGCTATGGAATGGTATACTATTCGTGATGGCTAGAAGGGTTGCTATTCCGGTTATTTCCACACTATTCTACATACTCGGTTTTTTCGCGAGCCTCCTGAAAGGTTCAGGACGGTTTCTGTTCAAAGATCAGATTTCTTTCAAGATACTCGTCATGCAGATACTCTTTACCTTCGTGGAAGCGCTGAGTATAGGGGCGTTTCTGGCTATCGGCATAGGGGGCGCGGTCATCATCATCGGTATGCCGCTTTTGGCAAGTTTCTCGCAGGAACACCTCATCTATCCCGTGCTTATAACGATGATCACGCGGGAGCTTGGGCCTCTGCTGACCGCGTTCATCGTCATCGCGCGATCCGGCACGGCAATCGCCACGGAAATAGCCGGCATGGTGATTTCCCACGAGATCGAGGCGTATATATCCGTAGGCGTTGATCCCATAGAACATCTCGGGGTGCCGCGTTTTCTCGGCGTAACCATATCGGTTTTCCTTTTAAACATTTATTTTTCTATATTCGGGCTCGTGTTCTCTTTCATCGTTTCGATGTTCTTTAACGCTATGCCTCCTTCCATTTATTTCAACAATCTATTACAAGTTTTAACGATTTCTGATATACTCCTGACCGTAGTAAAAAGCATAGCTTTCGGCATGATCATTTCGACCGTGGCTTTGTACCACGGTTTTGAGGTTGAACGGGCAAGTACCGAGGTGCCGGTGGCGGGCTTGCGTGCGGTCGGCTTCGCGTTCGGCTGGTGCATTTTGATTGATATTCTGCTATCGGCGATTTATTATCTCATGCCCGGCATGAATTCGCTTTAGTTCTGAAGAGGGGTAATCCTGTTCAAAGAAGGATTGCTGGATTTACTACCCTCATGGTATACAACAGCCAATGCAACGCATGGCGCGTACCATGAGGGTAGTATGCGGTCGTAGAGAGAGAGAAAGGATTAAATAGAACATATGGATGCCGTAATAGAAATGAAAAATGTCTATTTTAAGGCTCAAACTCAGGAAGTAGTCCATGATTTTTCTTTTCAATTTGAAAAAGGAAAGACCACCGCCCTTGTCGGGCCGTCGGGCAGCGGGAAAAGCACAGTGTTAAAACTTGCCGCGGGGCTTTTGGTGCCTACGGACGGGGATGTCTTTTTTCAGGGATGCAATATTTCCAATATGACCAGGAACCAAAACCTTTCCTTTAGGAAGCAGGCGGCTATGGTTTTTCAGGATTCGGCGCTCTGGGCGAATCAGAGCTTGTATCAGATATTGGAATTGCCGCTCAAACTGCACTTCCCAAAAATGAACAAGCATGAGCGGGATGAACGTATATACGCGATACTGGCGCAGGTTGGGTACAAGAGGCGTCTCGATGTGCGTCCCGCCCAGCTTTCTATGGGCGAACAGAAGCTTATCGCGTTCGCGCGGGCTATGCTCTGCGGACCCAACATTCTTTTCCTTGATGAATGGACCGAGTCCCTTGACGATTCTTCGTCGGAGTGCCTTATGAACCTGGTGCGGGAGCGGCGACAGAACAATGATACCATCGTTTTTGTCAGCCATAACTTCAAAGTCATTAAACAGCTTGCCGATTATATTGTGATGATCGTAAATGGGCAACTCAATCGGCTGTTTACCCGCGATCAAATCGCGTGCGATGAAAGTATGGCTCAGCATATTGAGGAAGGGATAGCATTGTGAAGTTTAGAATTCGTTTCACCGACCAAATTGTAGGCTTTTTCGTCATTGTCGCCATTGCGGCGCTCGTTTTTGTGGTGATTTTGATAGGAGGCAAACAACGTTGGTTTGTGCAGGATCCTACCTATAAAACCTATTTCTCAAGCGCGAACGGGCTTGGACAGAACATGGCGATAATCTATAAAGGGTTCCCCATAGGCAATGTGAAATCCTTTGTCTTAACTGATGATGATGAAGTGGAGGTTGTTTTTTCCATATATAGAGAATATTCGGGACGGGTCAAGCAAGGGTCGCTCGTTGATCTCAATGTAAGCCCCATAGGACTTGGCAATTCGTTTGTCTTTTACCCGGGTCTCGGCGAAGAGCTTCTCGCGGAAAATTCCTACATTCCCACCGTGTCCTCCCCTGAAGGGCAGACCTATATTCAGCTTAAAATATCTTCAGTACCGGAGAAAAACGACAGCATCACCAATATCCTTTCCTATGCAGAAGAAATCACCAAAAATCTGAATGTAGTCCTCCTTGATATACAGTCCGCGCTTGAAGGTACGGATCAGACCTCACTGGGGCGTACGCTTGGCGGGGTTGAAGCTACGGTTGTCGGCGCAAGCGCTCTGCCCGCCGCCCTGGACGGAACTCTTGCCGGCGTTAATGACATACTCGCCTCCTTGCAAGTCCAGTTGAACGAGACGCTCGCTAACCTGCAGCCGATTTTAACCAATGTGAGCGCGCTTACCGGTACGCTCAATGAACCGGACGGGCTTGTGTACTCGGCGCTTGACACTAACGGACCCATTTATACCGGACTTGTCAAGACCATTGATTCCATAAGCGCCATGATAAAAAATTTGGATGATACGACTAAATTGTTGCCCGGGCAGCTCCCCGGCATACTGTTGGAAGTGCGGAACGCGCTCAAAAGCGTCAATGATCTGTTGATTTCACTTGAAAACAACCCGCTTTTGAAAAACGGCATTCCCGCTCAGGTGGAGACCCAATCAAGCGGTACCAATCCGAGAGATGTGGAGTTTTAGATGATGAAGATGAACAGGAAAAAGGCGGCGTTTTATGAAGGTTTTCTCAAAAATTCTTGGGAATTCACCGTAACTTTAGATGAAAAAGCGGGCATCGAACCGCTTTTTCGAAAGTTTTTCTTAAAACTAACCGAGTATTGGGAAATGTCCTATGCCCTGTTGTTTCTTATTCTGACGCCGCTTTTTTTGAGCGCCTGCTCTTCCGCGCCCAAGCGTCCAGCCGAGATTTTTAGCGTTCGCCAACTGGGGGAAAATCAGCTTGAACTGGTGAACGAGGCGGTGGATCAGGGTGACTATGAACGGGCGCTTGGGTTGCTCACGGAAGCCAAACGGCTTGCGGCGGCCACGGATGATCCGGGCCTTCTGGTTCGGACAAAACTTGCGGAAGGCGGCGTTTTGTACAATCAGGGCAAGGCAGAGCGGGCGGAAGCCGCGTGGAGCGCCGCGCTTTTGGAAGCGGAAACCTCCGGCGAGACGGAACTTGCGGCTCAAACGCGAATTTATCTGGCGCGGAACGCCCTACTAACGAAAAAAGCATCGCCCGGTGAAGTCGCCGCTCAGGTAACAAAGGAAATTGCGTCCATAAAGAAAGATACGCTCGCCATCGCGTTGGGCTGGAACGTCATTGGTTTGGCTGAAAAGGAAAAGAACAATTACGCCGTTGCGGAGACTTATTTTAAGAAAGCCCTGGCTATTCACGAAAAGGCGAATTATCTGGAACAAGCCGCATACGACTGGTATCTTATCGCTTCGTCCCGTTCCATGTCGGGACAGTTTACGGCCACGATTGAAGCGCTCAATTCGGCGATTCAATTTGATCGCAGGGCGGAAAACACATGGGGGCTTGCCTCGGATTGGCGGGCAATGGGAGATGTCTACAAGAAAGCCGGAAAAACAGCCGAGGCGAAGGCGGCGTACGCCCGCGCCGCGGACATTTACCGGTCGATAAACAGGGTGCGGGAAGCGGAAAACGCTGAAAATAGGCTTCAATGAACAAGACGCCTAGAAGCGGGGTGTTGCGCCCTCGCATTCTAAAGAACTACAGGAGGAATTTTTGATAAAACTCATCAAGAATAAAGTGCGCTTCAAAGATGGAATATTTGAAAAAGTTGACGAAACGTCAACCGGCGGCGCGTCCGCCGCCGGACGGAACGGAACCATCGCCTATAAAATTCTCTTAAAGCATATCGCGGACGGGAACGCGGCGCAAGAGAACGGTTCGCCCGGTTTGTTTAAGTTGCGCTTTGACGCGCTTGCTTCCCATGACATTACCTTTGTCAACATTGTACAGACCGCCAAGGCGAGCGGGCTTGAGAAATTTCCGATGCCGTACATCTTGACCAACTGCCACAATTCCCTGTGCGCGGTAGGCGGTACCATCAACGAGGACGATCACCGCTTCGGCCTGTCCGCGGCGATCAAGTACGGCGGCGTCTACGTGCCGCCCCACCTTGCCGTCATCCATTCCTATGTGCGGGAAACCACGGCGGGCTGCGGCAAAATGATCCTCGGCAGCGACAGCCACACCCGCTACGGCGCTCTTGGTACAATGGGCATAGGCGAAGGCGGCGGGGAACTTGTCAAACAGGCGCTTGAGCAGACGTACGATATAACCCCGCCGGAAGTAATCGCCGTTCATATGACCGGTGCGCCCCGCGCCGGCGTTGGTCCCCACGATGTGGCGCTTGCCGTCATCGGCGCGGTGTTCAAGACCGGTTTTGTGAAAAACAAGGTGATGGAATTTGTAGGGGCCGGCATCGCAAATCTGTCGATTGATTTCAGGGCTGGCGTCGATGTTATGACAACCGAAACCGCTTGCCTCTCCTCAATCTGGGAAACGGACGATGAAGTGAAACGCTTCCTTTCCATACACGGACGGGCGGACGAGTATCAGAAATTGGCGCCTGATAACGGAGCCTGTTATGACGGACTCATTGAGGTAGACATTTCTTCCATAAAGCCCATGATTGCGTTGCCGTTCCATCCCAGCAACGTGTTTGAGATCGATTATTTTCTCAGTAATGCGGCTGATATACTCCGCGCCATTGAGAGAGAAGCCGGAGAGATCATCGAAAGCAAGAATGTCGCGCTGCATTTGCTGGAAAAACTCGATGAGAAAGGGCGGTTCAGGGTCGATCAGGGCATTATAGCCGGGTGCGCGGGCGGCGTTTTTGACAACATCATGGCGGCGTCCGCTATTTTGGCGGCAATGCGTCCCGGTTTCAGCCAGCCGCCATTTTCGGTATACCCGGGAAGCCAGCCCGTAACGCTTGAGCTTGCCAGAAACGGAACCATCGGAAAACTCATTGAGAACGGCGCTGTTGTCAAGACCGCGTTCTGCGGCCCCTGTTTTGGCGCGGGCGATGTGCCCGCAAACAACGGGTTCTCCATTCGCCATACCACCCGCAATTTCCCGAACCGCGAAGGCGCAAAACCGGTGAGCGGACAGCTTGCGGCTGTGGCGCTCATGGACAGCCGGAGCGTTGCCGCAACCATAGGCAATGACGGATTCCTGCGTTCCGCGGAAGGCATAGAGACGCCGCCGTCCGTCTATCATTACGACGGGACGCCTTATAAAGCGCGGGTCTACTGTGGATTGGGCAAGGCGAAAACGGACGCGACCCTGCAATACGGACCCAATATCGCGGACTGGCCGCCCATACCGGGCCTCGGCGCACACCTTTTGCTTAAAATCGTGAGCTTTATCACCAACGAAATAACCACCACCGATGAGATTATCCCCTCCGGCGAAACCTCATCCTTCCGCTCCAACCCCATAGGCTTGGCCGAATTCACCCTTTCCCGCAAAGACCCGTCTTATGTGGGAAAGGCAAAAACCGTGCGCGACCTTGCGGCCCGGTTCAAGGGGGCTTGTGGCGTGGATGACTCGGAAGGCATGGCAAACGCGGAAAAACTGCTTCCGGGCTTTGGCAAAATGATACAACGCCTTGTACAGATCAAAGGCGTAGCGTTGGACGCCGTGCAGTTCGGGTCGGCCATATTCGCCCGAAAACCCGGAGACGGCAGCGCGCGCGAACAGGCGGCAAGCTGCCAGCGGGTGCTCGGCGGATGCGCCAACTTTGCCAATGAATACGCGACAAAGCGGTACCGGAGCAATCTCATCAACTGGGGTATGCTGCCCTTCATCATCAACGGCGATCCGCCGTTCAGAAACGGAGACTATGTGTACATCCCCTCTATTGCGGAAGCCATTTCCACAGCGCCCCATTCAGGCACGTCTGTTACGGCGTTTGCCATTGATGAGAATGGCGCGGACGTACATACGTTTGAGCTCGCGCTGCCCGAACTAACCGGGGTTGAAAAGGAAATCATCAAGCATGGATGTTTGATGAATTACAATAAGAAAACGCTTGAGACGAAGAAGCTATGATTCTTCGCCCATTTTGGAAGGATGGCTATGCGTTATTACAGTACCAAAAATAAAAACAGGCAAGCGGTTGCTTTCGCTCAGGCGGCGCTGGCCGGGCTTGCGCCTGACGGGGGGCTCTTTGTACCGGAGACGCTACCGGAATACCCGCAAGCGGTGAAAGCGTCTCTACCGGTTATGAATTTTCACGACATTGCGTTTGAGACTATAAAGCCGTTTGTCCGGGGCGAGATCCCCGATGCGATATTGGGAGATATAGTCCACGATGCCTTCAACTTCGATGCGCCGCTTGTGGCGGTTGGGGATCGGTATGTGCTGGAACTTTTTCACGGACCAACAGCCGCGTTCAAGGATTTCGGGGCGCGGTTTATGGCGCGCGCTTTCTCCTATTTTCGCCGCAACGAGGATAAGCCGCTGCGCATACTGGTCGCCACATCGGGCGACACGGGCGGCGCGGTTGCGGACGGTTTCTTCGGGGTTGACGGAATTTCCGTAACGGTTCTCTATCCCAAAGGAAGAGTGTCGCCCCTCCAGGAACGGCAGATTGCGGGGCTTGGCAAGAACATTTCGGCTTTTGCGGTTGAAGGGAGTTTCGATGACTGCCAGCGGCTTGTGAAGGCGGCGTTTGCGGATGAAAGTTTGAAAAAACACATGGCTCTGTCCTCGGCAAACTCGATCAACATTGCGCGTCTTGTTCCGCAGACGGTCTATTACGCGAATGGCGCGGCGCGGGCAATGGCGGAGACCGGAAAGCCCGCTGTCTTCTGCGTGCCTTCGGGCAACTTCGGCAACCTGACCGCGGGCATGTATGCGCGTGAGATGGGCGCGCCCATACGTCATTTTATCGCCGCGACTAACATCAACAAAACCGTGCCGGACTACCTTGAAAACGGCGTATACGAGCCTCGCGCGTCTTTGCCGACCATTTCAAACGCTATGGACGTGGGCGCTCCGAGTAACTTCGAGCGTATGACCGTCCATTGGTCATTGAAACAGTTATGTGAGACGCTTACGGGCGTCTTTATTTCCGATGAAACAACCCGCGAGACCATCAAAAGCGTTCACAGCCGGTATGGCCGCTTCCTTGATCCGCACACCGCCGTTGGCTGGGCCGCCCTGGACGCGCTGAAATCAACCGGCAAAATCACGCCGGAACATGCGCCGTTTGGGACCCTTGCGACCGCCCACTCCGCGAAATTTGCGGAAATCGTGGAGCCTTTGACCGGAGCAATACCAATCCCTCCCTCCTTGCAAAAAGTGATGAATCGGGAGATTAGAGCGGAAACTATTCCCCCCGCTGTTTCGGCGCTGATCGAACATCTCTGCCCGCTAGCGCGGAACAACTAGCTTCACGTAATGCCCCGGCAAGCCACTGCGTGGGGCAACTTGCTTCACGCTACGTTCCGGCAAGAAACCACTGTGCGGAGCACCTTGCTTCATGCAATGCCCCAACAAGAAGCATAGCGCCCATCCCTAAGTCGATCGGATCAGCAACGGAGACGATCGGCTTAGGGATGGAGTCAATCGGATCAGAGACGGAGCCGATCGACTTAGGGGCCGGGAAGAACTCTTCACCTCCGTCTCTATTCCCCACGCCCGTTATGGCAATTTCTCACGGGCTGAAACGGCAGATTCAGCGACTAAGCAGATCGGCCAAAAAGCATAGCGCCCGTAACAAAACGCCGCCGCCCGCTAGGGCGGGGCAACTAGCTTCACGCAAAGCCCCGGCAAGAAGCATAGCGGCGCGGTGGCCGAACGGGACGCCGCACATAAAAAAGCCCCTCTCGTTCGTTCGCGGAGGGCGGGATGCCGCCCCGCTCCCTATTGAAACAAGGCAAGAAAAGTTCTAAGATGTATTGATGAACTGGAACAGGGAAAGATATCTCATGCCGTCCGATGTTGTGAAACCTTTTATACCCAGAAGAGCAAATTTACCCTTTATTTTATTGTGGATATACGCTATAATTATAACCAGATTATGAAGAAATTTGTTTGTCTCCTTTTCTTCCCATTCCTCCTTATCCCTGCGTGGGCTGAAAAAAATGACGTAAATCTCGGTTTCGGGGTTGAAGGAAACATGAATTCCAATAAAGGGTGGGCATTTGGGCGCTCCATAAGCGTAGATGTCCAATTCTTCCAATTTGTTATTATAGGAGCCACCCTCACCATTAGCGATGATTTCAAGCAATTCACCGCTATCGAGCCAGAGCTTTTTGTCCGCTGGTATCCGCCGCTCACCGCTATTCCCTTTCTTAAAAAAGCGGTGTTTCTTGACGTAAAAGACGGCGGTTTCTTTGTTCAGGGCGATGCCGGGATTAGTACCGTCATAGGATTTTTCGACAAAAACGCCACTCCGATGTTTCTCGGCGGGCTTACGCTTGGCTTCCGGTTCCCGTTCCAAAACGGCGACTACTTCGCGGAACCCTTCATCAAGAGCGGCTACCCGTTCCTTTTCGGAGCCGGCGTGAAATTCGGGTGCCGGTTCTAGGAGTAACAGGTGAAAAAGCGTTCTTTTCCGGTTGTACGCGCGTTGTGTCTCCTTGGCTTTCTGGCAGGGGCAAGCTGTTCAAACCCAATCTACAACACGCCCGGGGCGTTTGATCCGTACGATGTAAGCGCAATAACGGTCACGCCTCCAAGCAAAAGGTTGTATTATTGGGGAGAACCCCTTGATTTAACCAGATCTTCGGCAAATATTTATTATAGGGGGTCCGACATTGAGCCTAAACTCGATCAGGAGATAAAATCACAGCACGTTTCCGGGTTTGATTCCAGAAAAGAAGGAATTCAAACCATCGCCGTTACCATAGAAGGGCAATCAGATTATTTTGATATTGCGCTTGTTGCGTTCAAGCCCAATGATGACGACAAAATCACCATGAGCCTCTCCTCGCCAAATCTTGAAAAAACTATCTCAAACGAGTTGGGATGCTCGTGGAAGCTCTATATTTTCGAGAGCGCTTCACGCAATGTAGTAAAACTAAACGGAAATGGACAAGGTGGAAAATCCGGCTCAACGGGAGATATTTCTTTTAACGCGCCTTCTACTGCGGGTGATTACATCATTGCGGTATCCTTCAAGAAGGATGGCTATACGTATAACAGGTTTTATAAATTAAGCGTATCGCAGTGACGCATTCTCCCGCGTAAATTTGGAGACAAAACTTGATAAAGGCGTAGGCAAGTCTACGCCCGATGATATGCCCCGCTCAAGTCCGCGCCGCGTCAACCGGCAACGCGGACTGTTGGTTGCCGCTTGTCAGTTCAAAGGCGGGAAATAGCCGGTCTTGTCCCTGCCCGATCTCGCCAGAAGATACGCTTCCGCTTCAACCGGAAGATAGGCGTTGCCGAAATCCGTTGGCAATCGGGACTCGTAGCTTATGATATACACGCCGTTTGGAACAGAGACAAGACTCTGTATGACCGGCTTCACGCCTTCATTCCGGTAAAGGGGAAGGACTTGTCCGCCGGTTTGGGAAGCCAGATATTCAAGCGCCGCGTCCGCTTGCCCGCCGCCCACGATGACCGCGTAAAACACGATGCCGTTGTTTGCCAGATACGCGGCAAGTTCTGAAAGACCGTACTGTTCAAAGGCGAGTTCCCCAAGAACGCCGGAACCCACGAACACCACGGCGCGTTTCTTGTCCGCGGCCAGCAGATCTGTCGCGGCCAGCCGCAGCCCCAGATCAAAGCGCCAACGCGGGGAATATTCGCCGCCGCCAGCCGCCGCGCCAAGCGGTATGCCGTCCGCCATTTGTTCTTTCACGGGCAGCGCGGACGCGGACACGAGCGAGACGATAGCGCCTCCCGCGGAAGAAATATCCCTGACGGCCGCGTTTAAGTTTTCGCGCAAGCCGCCGGTCGCGGGAGAGCGTTCAATAAGGAGGGAGAGGTCAAAGTTTGTTGTACGATACCCCGCGCCCAGCAACTGCTGCCTGGAAACCGGATTTCCTTCTTCGCTCAACAGGAAGTTGCGCGCGTCAAGCCCGACAACAGGACGCCTGAGTCTGTCCTGCACGGAAACTTCAACCGTTACCTGCGGGAAGGCGCTTGCGACAACCCGCTCTATCTGCACAAACAGCCCGGAAGCCATGTCGTCAAGCCGAGTCATAATGGAGACCTCGCTTGCCTGAAAATTAACCACGAGGATATTGCCGTTCCTGTCCATGCCCGCGTCCACCAGCCGTACCTTGTCATTGCCCGGTACGCCGAGTTCCCTGACGACGGCAGAATCAACATCGATCATAATCACGCGGTTTCTATCCGCGACGAGGAGCCGTCCGTCCGAAAGAAAACGAAGACTTTCTGGTCCCAGAAGATCCGATGATATTAAAACGCCGAGATACGCGCCGTTGGGATCAAACAGGTAAATTTGATTGGAAGTATTGTCTGCGACATAGACCCTGCCGTCTTTTGCGGCGATTCCCGTAGGCGAAAGCAGACCGCCAAAGGCTTCTCCGCTTGCTGACACCGTTTGCCTGCCAAAAGAGAGGACAAACGCGCCGTCAGGATCGAACTTGGAAACCCGCCGGTTTCCATAATCAACCACGTACAGGTAGCCGGATTCGTCAACCGCGAGGTTTTGCGGCCCCACAAACATGCCGTCCCCCCGCCCTTTGGACCCGATGTACGACTGCCAGTCTCCGTTGCTGTTAAGGACGCTCACGCGGCCGCCCCGGTATTCCGAAACATAGAGCCTCCCGTCATACCCGCGCACCAGATCGTAGGGGCGGTCAAAGCCGTTTAGGGGGCCCCGCTGCCGCTGCCTGACAATGCCGTTCGGGTCAATGCGGACAAGCTCGTTACTGCCGTACGCGACCACCCACACGGACCCGTCTTCAAGGGGTAGCGCCGCAGTAGGCTGGCGGTACAAGGTCTGTTTGTCCACAACGCCGGGATACCTGCCCGATTCAACGTACCGGATATTGTCATCCGCGATGGGCAGAAGGTTGCGCCTGTTCCGTATGGTCTCAACGCGGCTCTTTAAGAGCAGCGCCTCAGTAGACATGGGTTCGTAGCCGCCGGAAGCGGCTACCCATTGTCTAATCGCCGCTTCTTCAAACCCCGACCGGTAATAGGCGCGTCCCAGCCAGTCAAGCAACAACGACTCGCCGGGCCTAAAAGACAAGGCGCGTTCAAAGGAAAAAATCGCCTCGTTGAACGCGAATCTGTTGTACGCCTGCACGCCTATTCTGAACTCTTCCCGCGCATAGCGGCCGTCAAGATCCGCGTTGCCAACGGTGAAATCGGATTGCTGGGCAAACAGGGAAAACAGCACGCCCGCAAAGGACGTCATGAACAAGAAAAAACAACCGTATGACCGGAGCCGTTTCAAGCGCTTCATTTCGCTCTTTCAACCATTTCAAGATGTTCCAGGATAAGAGGGTTGTCAGGATCCTCATCCTTCGCTTTCAGGAGGAATTTTATTGCTTCTATTC
>JAITAW010000267.1 GCA_031283905.1 Treponema sp.
CGGCAAGGCGTTTCACCCGAAATACCGTACGCCGGCTTCGAAAATACGCTGCCGTTTATTGCCCGGTATATTGATGTGCACATAGTTTCCCGTACGCTCGCTGTGTCCCATCTTGCCGAGGATGCGCCCGTCCGGGCTTGTAACGCCTTCTATCGCAAAACGGCTGCCGTTCGGGTTGCCGGGGTCCGCCAAAGCGGGATTCCCCCATGCGTCAACGTAACAAAACGCGATCTGCCCGTTACGCAAAAGCCGCGTCCCTTCATCATCGCTGACGATGAATTTACCCTCTCCGTGGCTCACCGGTACAACGTGCACCGCCCCCTCTTGCTCAAGCGCGAGCCACGGCGAATTGTTCGGCATAACGCGCGTTCTGACCATTCTGGAAACATGCCGCCCAATGTCATTGAACGTCAACGCGGGCGAATCCGCAGTTCCATCGCGTATTCGCCCGTCCGGCACAAGCCCCAGCTTAACGAGCGCCTGAAACCCGTTGCATATGCCCAGCGTCAAGGCGTCCCTGTCAAGAAACCTGTTCACCGCATCCGTAACGCGGGGCGCCCGAAACACGGCGGCGATGAATTTTCCCGATCCGTCCGGTTCGTCTCCGGCGCTGAATCCGCCGGAAAGCGCGAGTATCTGCGCCTCGTCAAGCGCGGAGGCCAGTTCGGCAATCGATTCCGCGATAGCTTCCCGCGTTATATTTCTGAAAACCACAAGTTTGGTACGCGCTCCCGCGTTGCGGAAACTTCGCTCCATATCCCATTCACAGTTTGTACCGGGGAATACGGGTAAAAGGACCAAGGGATGAGCGCCTTTTGCGACAAAGCAAGCCGGATGCTGGTAAACCGGAGGACTTTCCGTACGCCACTCCCGCTCATTCCGAAGGTTAGTCGGCGCGAAATCTTCCCCGGTACCCCCGCTCCTCCTCTCCGCGACAGTCGACCCGTCGGCCGTTTGCGGATATATGTCCGCAAGCGGATACTCATAGGCGCGGCGCAACTCCTCCAGAGGAGTTTCGACTGGAAAGGTTTCAGGAAGCTCCTCCGCGCCGCCAATGGCGGCGTCATTGACGATTGAGACGCGGAAAACCTTGTCCGCAATCGTTGCGCCTATGACGCGGTACGCGGGGGCGGGGCCGTCCAGCGCGTCAAGCAGAGTTTTCGCCTTTTCAAGGTCTTGTATTTCAAGCAGTACGGAGCCTTGCCGTCCATAGCATCCAAGCGCGGCTTGCGCTTCTTCCAGCGCGTCCGCGTCCGCTTCGATGCCTTGCATGTTGCCGAACGCCATGACGGCCAGCGCCGCCGCGATGCCGCCCGCGCCCACCGGATAGGCCGCGCATACCAGAGACGCCTTGCACAGCCTCATGAGCGCGTTCATATTCGCCTTGAAAACATCCCATTCACAGCGGGAAGGGTCCTGGTATAAAAGCAGAATGGCGTTCCCGCTTTCGCCGCTTAAAGCGCCGGAACGCACGTGCGCGGCGGGCGTGACGCCGGCGGCAAAAGCAACCAGCGTTGGCGGTACGGTAAGGCGGATGCCGTGTTCTTCATCATCGTAGGAGCCGGACATGGAATCCTTGCCGCCGATGGCGGGGACGCCGAGTTCAAGCTGGGCTTCGAGCGTCCCGAGCAAGGCGGATACGGGCTTTAGCCATGTGGCTGCATCGTTGGGGCGCTCAAAATATTCCTGCAACGAGAGCCTCATGTTCCACGGGTTGCCGCCCATGCACGCGCACTTCGCCAACGCCTCCCGCACCGCGCCTTTCGCGCCTTCGTACGCGTCCATAGCCAGTACCTCAGGGTCAAAGCCAAACGCCATAAGGCTTGCGGTACGGCTTTCTTTTCCTAAAGCGGGAAGCAACGCCGCCATGCCGCACTCGCTCGTGCCCTGTTCCGCGCCGCCGAAAGGAAACAGCACGGACCCCGCGCCAATGGAACCATCGAACCGCTCCTGAAGCCCGCGCCTGCTGCCCGAACGGAGAGACGCCAGTTCCCGTTCAAGATTGTCAAGTATGACTATCGGCGTTTTTTTTTCTTTTTTATTTTCGGTCCGAGCCTTTTGTCCACCGGCAACCGCCGGAACAACGTCCGTTGTTCCGGCGGTTGCCGTTCCGGCGGACAGAGCGGACCGGAAAATCGAGCGGCTCGCTCCGTGTGAGTTGAGAAAATCCCGTGACAAATCAACAATGAGCATTCCCCTCCAGAACATGCGGAGGCGGCTTTTATCCGTAACTTCGGCAATGACAACTGCGTTAAGATTCTCCTCGGCGGCGGCGGCTATGAAGGCGTCAACGTCTTTCGCATCAACCGCAACCGCCATGCGCTCCTGGGATTCTGAAATGGCAAGCTCGATGCCGTCAAGTCCGGCGTATTTTTTCGGCATTGCGTCAAGGTTTATATCCACCCCTTCGGCAAGTTCCCCAACCGCCACGGATACGCCGCCCGCGCCAAAGTCATTGCACCGTTTGATGAGTTTGGTAACAGCCGGATTGCGGAACAGGCGCTGTATTTTCCGTTCTTCAACAGGATTACCCTTCTGAACCTCGGCGCCGGATTTTTCAACGGATTCCCTCGTGTGCGCCTTTGAGGAACCGGTAGCGCCTCCAACGCCGTCCCGCCCGGTCCTGCCGCCCACCAGAATCACCGCATCGCCAGCCGCGGGCTCTTCGCGCCGGATCCACGCCTCGGGCGCGGCCGCTATGACCGCGCCCAGCTCCATATGTTTCGCCCCGTAACCGGGATGGTAGAACTCGGCCACCTGCCCGGTTGCAAGCCCTATCTGGTTGCCGTACGATGAGTAACCGGCGGCGGATTCCCGCGCGATCTTTATCTGCGGCAGCTTGCCCGGCGGCGTTTTGTTCGATCGCGGATCGCCGGATCCCGTAATCCGCATGGCCTGGTGGACAAACGCCCTGCCGGAAAGCGGATCGCGTATTGCCCCGCCGAGGCAGGTCGCCGCCCCGCCGAACGGCTCAATCTCAGTCGGATGGTTGTGGGTCTCGTTCTTGAACAGCAAAAGATACGGCTCGGTACCGCCGTCGTCAAATTCGGCCGACACTTTAATGGTACAGGCGTTTATTTCAGGCGATTCGTCCACATCGCAAGCCGCCAATCCCCGTTTCTTGAGCGCCTTGACGCCAATCGTCGCAATATCCATCAGCGTAGGCTGCGGCGTAGGCCGCCGCGAAGCGCCCTGTTTCGGCGGGTTTTCGCCGTAGACTTCCAGCCGCGCTTTTTTGTATAGATCAACCGCTCTCTTTATTTTTGTCTGAACAAGGGGAGGGGCGTTGTTTTCAAAAAAATCGAAAAAACCTTCGAGTTCAGTGGTGAACGTTGTGTGCCTGCAATGATCTGACCAGTAGGTGTCCAGCGCCTTGAGTTCCGCCAACGTGGGGTCTCTCTGTATAGAAGAAAAATAATTCGCGCAGAAAAGCATGTCGTCAAGCGACATGGCGAGGGAATACTGTTTCGCCACGAGGCTGAGATCGCCGCCGGTCATTTCTGAAAATCCGTTCAAAATGGGGACTGCCTTAACGGGGATCACGGGATCCCGCAGGGAAACCGGCATATCGTGGGACGTTTCTTCAGAATCAACAGGGTTGATGATATACTTTTTTATTGCGGCGATGGTTTCATCAGAAAGCCTCGTTGAACTCGCGTTTTTTGTCCGTACGATATATACAAGCGCGGTTTTCACAATGGGGCGGACTCCGAATAAGAGTTCTGCGCATTGTTCAGCCGAGTCCGACCGTTGATCGTACTGTCCCAACAGATAGGCAACGCCGAAATACTGCTCGTTTTTGCCGGCGGGGACATCTTTTCCTTCAAAAACCACGTCGCGTTGGGGTTCCGAAAAGATGGAAGCCACGGCCCGCTTAAACTGCTCTTCATTCAAACCTTCCACATCGTAACGGCGCAGGACGCGAACTTCGGACAGGTCATTGATATCGGGATGCTGATCGCGTAAAAAAGAGAGCAGATCCGCCCGCAAATGGTCAGCTTCTATGGCAAAACCGCCCCGCTTTTCCACATAAACGCGGTTAATATACATGTATACTCCTGTGAATAAATAACGCCGGACGCCCACGGGACGGCGGCGTTGTGGGTGTCAAACGCCGCCGTCAGAAAGCATTGTCTTGATCCGGTCAAAAAGACCGCATGCCTTGAGAAGCCGCTCCGTCACGCTTTTTGTCTCCTCAAGCTCAACCTTCCCGTCGTCTATGGCCATTACCAAATCATCGGCCAACTGTCTTGCTATGCGGGTATGCTCAAAGATTGCGTTGTAAACTTCGAGAAATTCATCTTTTGACAGCTTTTTATCCACATCGTTCCACCACTCCGGATCATCAATTTTCATGTATCGCTCCTTCGCACAGCGCCCTGACGTTGCCACAAAACAAGGCAAGTATACCAGAGCGTATGGAGGGAGTCAATGACGCGCATTGTCTCATGAACAATGCAACCCAAGTCAGCTGCCCCCGGCAAAACAGAGGGCTTGTTTTGTGAACCGCTCCGCTCAAAGCGGTTGATTTTGGGACCGCCTAAAGGCGGTTACCAATTGTACTATGCCGAGCGGCTGGTTGATGAAAGTATTGGGATATAATAAAATAGTCAAAGGCTGATGGCGGCAGGTCTTGTTTATCGATTTTGGACTGTTGCAAGACGAAAGAGGACAAAAGGTGATGCCGTAAAGTATGTTAATCGCCAAGGAAATAAAATGTCCTTATTGTCATGTCCTTACTATAGCTAAGGATGGAAACAAGAGCGAGGGCATACAAAATCAGCGTTGCAAAAATTGCAGGCGCCAGTTTATCAGAGATCGTGGGATTTCTGATCAGGGAGCCTTTCCATGGACGGCAAGTTGTGGACATCCGTTGCCAAGTTTTGGAACAGACTCAATCGGAAAAGAAATTGAAGATCGGTATGAAGTGGCTATGATTGCTAGAAATTTTGTTGTTTTTGAAGGTGGAGACGGCAGCGGTACCACGACTCAGATTAAACTATTACGGCAGCGGTTTGAGCGGAAAAAACCGGAAAAACAACTCCCCTCCCTGTGGACAACGTGCGAGCCGACGGACGGCGCGATAGGCGCTCTCATACGATCCGCATTGCGCGGCGGGCTTGCGTTGCAAGCCGGAACGCTGGCGCGCCTCTTTTCCGCAGATCGTAGCGAGCATGTTTTTGCCCAAAACGGCGTGATAGACCGATGCAATCGCGGCGAACTCGTGGTTTCAGACCGGTATGTACTTTCTTCTTTGGCATATCAAGGCATCGGTTGTGGAGATGCATTGCCGAAAGCGCTCAATGAGGAGTTTCCCGCGCCGGAAATGCTTTTTTTCTTTGATATTGAACCGGAGATCGCCCTGAAACGCATGGAAAACCGGCGGATTAGAGAAATATTCGAATATCTTGACTTTCAGGTAAAAGTACGGGAACGGTACAAGGCGTTGTTGCCGTGGTACGAGGAAAAAGGAACCATAACAATCACTGTAGACGCGGCGAAAACGCCGGATGCGGTTGCCGAAGATGTGTGGAAAGCCTTGAAAAATGCGAGCCTGCTCAAAACCGCGTATGAATCATGAGCATAAAAACAGCGTTTCAGAACAGATCCAAAACAACCGATATATAAAGAAATAGTATGGTGAAGAAACGGCGCGGCTTTTTTATTGTATTGGGAATTTTTCTCTTTTCTGCGGGAAGTTTGCCGCTGGCGGCCTATTATGTTGAATATAAGGAACAGTATTACCGGCTTTACCATCTTCATTACATCCAGTATCCCGATGATACTATGGAGAATATCCACTGGCTTGAGATGGCGCTCAAAGCCGACTTCGCCAATCCGCTTTATGCCATCGCGTTGATTGAAAACGAGGTCCAATACGAAAAGTACCGCTACCTTTTTATGATGCACTTGAATTTGAAAATGATAGAACAGTACCTGTTTTTAGGAAACAAATGGAACAAACGGTACGCCTATTTTTACAACGCGCCGTTTAAAGAGCAGAACCTCAAGAGTCTTGAAACCGCCGAAAAGTGTTATCGTGCGGCGCTTGTCTATTGGAAAGACGCCAAGGACTGGGCTGAAAAGGCGCGGGCGCGGAAATTCAGATTCATTATTCTGGAGCGCGTCCAGTTTTGGCAGGACGAAGTGGGCAGAATAGAACGCAAAGAGCTTGATTACGAAAAAATCATAAATCGCGAACTTGCCAACATACAAAAAGTACGCGAGGAGTTTGAGAAGATGCCGTGATGGAGATCATCACGTTGGACGGCGTACTTCTGTTGGTCTAAATCCTCCGTAGCGCGAATCAAATCTAAAGAATTCCGTCCCGAAATCTAAGGATTTCACATCGGAATTTATCAATTTTGTTCTGGAATGTAAAAATTTCATCTCACAATCTTCAAGATATACACCGGTTAATCTGTTCAGTTACTACCATTCCCGTGATAATGGCGTCAAGATAGATGCCGAAGCGCTCGAACCTTTTTCAAGGCGCAGGAAAACTGCGTATTCTATGATTTCTCCGAGCCGTCCACCTAGAGAGTGTTCACCCAAAAGGAAAGAGAGGTAAAGAGAAAAAAATAAGTATGGGAATTAGCGAAAAACAATACCGGCGCATAGCGCAATTGTTACCAAAACACACAGGAAATGTCAAAATAGGCAATCATACCTCGCGCTAAGCTGAGTATACGGTTAATTCTTGATGGATAGGGCGCATGAAGAGGCGCGGACACGGTATAAACGGCGGAATGAGATAGAACGGTTTTTCCTGCGGCTCAAGACGTTTTCGAGGAATTCGCGTCCGCTATGATACTTGACCGCATGTTTACCGTTTTTATCTATCCGTCCTGTATTTGTATCTCTTTGCGCTACGTGAACACGCTCCAACAAAATTGCATTGAAAATTCTTTGACAAGCCACTAACAAGCCGCGTCATGTTCCACGCTTTTTCACCGCGCCAATCGCGCTATGGATTGAAACCGCTATTTTTCCCAAAAAAGACGCGGGTTCAATAAAAGAATATTCCCGCTTTTTTTCTCCTCCAAATGACTCCTTAAATTGATCAATTAAAAGCTGTTCGCGGTAACTTTGGCTTGTAGCTTCACCGCCGTACCAGCCGCCGCAATCATACCAACGGATGGGGGCCCCCCCCCCCCCCGCCAGCACCAAAACCATGCAACAAAAACCAGACACCATATCG
>JAITAW010000270.1 GCA_031283905.1 Treponema sp.
TACATTTTTCTCATGCCGCTATCCGTTTACGGAACAAATTCCATTTCTCACTATATACTAGCATATTCTTTTTCCTGTACCTTTTCTGCCCGATATTAAACAACGCAAGAATACACGGCGCGATGAGCAAGGCTATGGGGAGTATATCCCGTGTATCAATACCGGTTTCTACAATATTTTTTTCATTATGCCCTGATTCGCTTAAAAAATCCACAAGGTTTTTCAATGGGAATCGGGGAAAGTGGTCGAAATCTCCAACAATTTTTTCTTGAACGCCATTGGCGGCGGCAACGCCGTCCTGCGCTTTCGGAAGACGCGCCGCGCCGGCTATGAGCCCGTCGTCTCCGAGCTGATACTGTAGGTATCCATTATCAGCTTCCGCCTCCCGATCTTCTCCGAGGGGAGTAAACGAGAACGAAGTTTGAAAAGCGAGATGCGCTTCGTAATCGCTCGCCTGAATCAAACGGTCTTTCAGATAACCGGAAGGCTCACGGTACGGGATCAGCCCCAATGTATCGGGCAGGACCAAAGCCAGAAAAGCCGCAAGGGTAAAAGGAATGACGGCGCGGGTAAACAGCGGCGCTTTTGCGATGCTTCCGATAATCGGCACCGGCGTAAACCTGATGTGATCCTGCGAGCCGCCTTTGTTCGATTCCGCCCACACGACAAGCGCCAGAACAATGCAACCGCACCCAAAAACAGCCCCTTGAAACACAAGAGGCACGTTGTTACGTATTCCGGTATACACATATATGCCGGTAAACAAAAGGAGCAAAAACGCGGGAAGCAGAATTTCAATTGGTTTTACGATCCGCAAGCGGCGGCGCACAGGATCGTTCGCCGTAGGTTTGATATTCAGTGTTATGCTTTTAACAGGATGAAAAAAGTACGTCAGCCGCGCCCAAATCGTTTCTTTTGCGTCTCCGTACCGCCGCGCCACAAACAACGTCCGCAACGGATTTATGATGACGCTCGTCATGATGAGCACCATCGCCGAAAGCGCCAGCCCCACGGAACCGACATACGCAAAACCCGCAAAGAGCGGTACAAGCGCAATGGTCATCACCGGGCGCCCCGATACCAACACCGCCAAAAACGATGCGGCGGCGAACAGCAGAAAATAAAACGCGATAGGTTTATCATAGCCCAAAAACTCAACGGAAAAAGGAATATCGCCAAGCGCTTCCGCAAAAGCCGCTTGTATGTTCCGGGCGCCGAGTTTGTTCGCTTCAGCCGAAAGCGGGACAAAAACCAATCGCTTGTCGTCCCTGACAAAAAACGCCTTGAGTTTCTCGGCGTATCCGTCACGCCTCGGATCAAAATCTTCTATACGTCCCTCCCATACGTCTAAGGGAATCGCCTCCACTTCGCCGAAATCATCCAAAAAAACCGTCTGTGTTGACTCTGAAATATAATCGCCGCCAAAGCCGGTCTGTGAAAGGCGTTCTCCGATCTCTCTGTCCGAGCGCGAGGCGTCAAACGTCAGTACCGCATATCCATTGCTTCCTTCATGCGGCATGACTTTTTCCGTTGCTCTGAAAAGCAACGCCGCAAAGCCCAAGGAACATAACGCGATTAAGACGGCGGGGACGATCCGCGATTTCAAAGACATGCTCTATCCTACAAAAAAACATACGCCGCGGCAATAAAAATGCCCAGCAGTCCGCCGACCACCACTTCGAGCGGGGTGTGTCCGTGGATCTCTTTAACCGGATGGTATTCGATTCCCGTTTTTTCGGCGACCTTTTTTCCCAAGAGGTTTAAGGCATACGCCTGTATGCCGGAAGCGCGCCGCACGCCCATTGCGTCCCGTATAACAATCAGGGTGAACCACAAAGAGATGATAAACACGTTTGAATCGAGTCCTTCTTTGAAAGCCGCCGAGGTCGCCATAGAAGTAACGAGCGCCGAATGGCTTGAAGGCATACCGCCCGTACGCCATGCAAGGGCTTGGAGCGCTTCTTTCAACGTCCTTTTGCGCCTGCCGGACAACACTACCACCGCCTTGATAAGCTGCGCGAAGAACCAGCTTGTAACCGGCGCGAGAAAGAGCGGATTCTCAAAAAACGCCTTTACGGACACAGCGTTTATGGATGACAATTTACCACTCTCCAAAGCCGGCCATGACATCTCTAAAGAAATAGGCGCTGTCTTTCAACGTCCGTTTTTGGGTCTTATAATCAACATGGACAATGCCGAACCGTTTTGAGTATCCCCACGACCATTCAAAATTGTCAAGAAACGACCATACAAAATAGCCCTTGAGTTTAACCCCTTCTTTAATCAACGTTGAACAAACGCCCAAATGCTTCTTGAAGTACTCAATGCGTTTTTCATCGTGAATCCTGCCTTCGCCATCAACCGAGTCGGAGTTCGCGTAGCCGTTTTCGGTAATATATATAGGAAGATTTCCACCCGCCGTCTCGTTTACGAACTTAACCTGACGGTACAGCCCCTGAGGAACCACGGGCCAGCCCATGTCCGTGCGTTCCTGCCAGAACGGGACGGTGGAATACTTGTTGGGAGCGCTTTCGTCCCACGCCACGGCGTTTTCAAAGTAGTAATTCAGACCGATGAAATCCATTTTTTCAGCCATTACGTCTAAATCGCCCGCTTCAACGGGAAATTTCCAGCCTGCTTGCAAAACGGTTTCAGGGTACCCCCTGCCGGTAAGCGGAAACAGGAACACGTCCGCCTCAAACGCCCGCGCTCTGAGGGCGGCCTCGGCGTCCGCCTCGCCGTTAGTCGCCGGACGGGGCGTATTGATATTCAACGTGATGCCGATAGACGCTTTGATCCCCGTTTTCCGGTACTCCACGACCGCCGCGCCATGCGCCAGCAGTATATGATGAACCGCCGCCGCCGCTTGCGCGAGGTCTTTGACGCCGGGCGCGTGTACGCCTGACAAATACCCCAGAAACGCGACGCAGAGCGGTTCGTTCATGGTTATCCACTGATCCACACAATCGCCCAATTCCGCAAAACAGACCTTTGCATATTCAACAAAAGCCTCCACAATAAACCGTTTCGCCCATCCGCCCTTGTCTTGAAACGGCTGCGGCAGGTCCCAGTGATACAATGTGGCGCACGCCTGTATGCCGTATGCGTGAAGCTCGGCGCAGAGGCTGCGGTAATAAGCGACCCCTTCTTTATTCACCGCGCCGGCGCCGTCCGGCAGAATACGGGTCCAGGCAATGGAGAAACGGTAGCTTTTGAAGCCCAGTTTTGCCATGAGCGCGACATCTTCTTTATAACGATGGTATTGATCGCAGGCTATATCGCCGTTTTCTCCGGCGTACACCGCGCCCGGTATGCGGCAAAATGTATCCCAGATACTCTCGCCCCGCCCGCCCTCGCGCGCGGCGCCTTCTACTTGGTAACCGGCGGTTGCGGTTCCCCACAGGAAACCGGCTGGAAACGTTACTGTATTCATAAGGGTATAGTAACATAGAAGAGAAGGAATTGGCAAGGGTGAAAAGGTACCTGCCGCCGCCGTAATCTTTTCCTATTTTTTTATACGGTAGCCGCATTGAGGAAACCGTGCGCACGGCGTGTAAAGCCAAGCCTCAATGCCGGTTAGCGCATGGAAACGCGATGAAGGTCCGAAAGCGCCGGGACAACCGTCTTTAGTCTAATTGGGTACATTTTACAAATTTTCTTATTTTTCTTGAAAAACTACGAGATACCTCATTTTAAGTTGTAAAGGGTACGCCAGGCTTTGAGCATGTCCTTGAACTCATGAGGCGGACCGCGCTTTCAGAGAGTCTTTGGAACGGGCTTTGCGGCCCGTCATAAACCTTGATCTCTTTGGAGTCTGTCCGCGTTTTATTTTTGAGCTTCCAGGAGGGTATGATGAAGTTGAGGAGCGGGATCGGCGGCTTGTAGATGGCGGACGGGAGGGACCGTTCCTCAAGCACTTCGAGCCGGTCACACCCGGCGTATTCACGGGCAACGGCGCCGTTTTTTTGTTCGAAGAAACAATTGTCGTTTTTCTTGCTGTCGCGGACGCAGGTGAAGGGGAACTTTTCGTTTTACACCG
This sequence comes from Treponema sp., assembly GCA_031283905.1. GTDB lineage: Bacteria > Spirochaetota > Spirochaetia > Treponematales > Breznakiellaceae > JAIRKH01. Next base: position 4,040 of record JAITAW010000270.1, read on the forward strand.
GATTTCGGAG
>JAITAW010000271.1 GCA_031283905.1 Treponema sp.
TCTCTGGTTATTCATCCGGCAACCACCACTCACTCCGAGTTAAACGAAGATGAATTATCCGAACAGGGCATTAAACAGAATACCATCCGTCTTTCCATCGGCATTGAGAACATCAAAGATATTATCGCCGATCTTGACCAAGCGTTTGGAAAGTGAGAAAGTAAACCGAAAAAAACTGATAGCGACATATTTTACACTCATAGTTATTTGCCGTTTCTATATAAAATTCTGATAATAGTAGTGTCATTTTTTATATAGAGGCGGCTTAATATGACAGGAGCTGAAATACGCCGGCTATTGGGTAAGAACTTAAAGCGTATACGTTTGCAACAGGGGTTATCTCAGTTTCAGTTATCCATGGAAACAGGGTTGACGCATAATTTTATCAATGACATCGAAAAAGGCGACAAATGGTTTTCATCCGAGAGTTTTGGCAAACTTATTTCGGCTCTTAACATTGCGCCGCACTGTTTTTTTATACCTGAAAGCGGCGGCAATCTAGTTGCAAACGCCGATCCGTACCTAATTGATTTTTCTGATTCTCTCCAGAAGATGGCGCATGAGTTGCAACAGCGGTATGGAAATGAACCGGCAACACCGGCGGCGGCAACCGGCGCAGACAAGATCGTTGAATGAAAGCCACGGGCTTACAGCTATGAACTTACTACAGCCGCCGACTTTTTCATAATTTTTCATAAGAGAGGCGGTTATATTGTTCTCCGCACCGCCTCGACAAGGGCGGCGTGCTCCTGAACGTGTATGCGTTCCGCAAGCGTTTCCGGCGTGTCGTTGGAAAGCACGGGTACCGCACGTTGCAGGATGATTTGTCCCGTATCGGCGCCCGCATCGACAAAATGCACGGTGCAACCGGACTCCGTCTCCCCTGAAGCAAGCACGGCGCGATGCACCCTTTCGCCGTACATACCCTGTCCCCCGAATTTGGGAAGAAGACTGGGATGTATGTTGATCATCCTAGATGCGTATACAGCGATAATACCTCCGCTCAGAATCGACAAAAATCCCGCGCAAACGATGAAATCGATCTTTAGTTCAAGGGCTTTCGCCAGAATACGGTTGGATAGGTCCAGCCGCCGCTCCTGCTTGGGAAGGTTTTTGTCGGGAAGCAACGTGAATGCGGGAATTCCGGCATTTTTTGCTCGTTTAAGGGCAAAAATACCAGGTTTATCCGAGATAACTGCGGCAATCGAGCCATTTCCAAGCCCGCTTTGCCTTTCCGCGTCAATAAGCGCCTGCAAATTCGTGCCGTTTCCAGAAACAAGCGCCAAAATATGTTTCACTTTTTTTCCATGTTTTCAAATAAAACGCGCCTGTCTTGCGCCTTTTTCCACCCTGCCGATTTCCCACGCGGGGAAGCCGCTTTTTTCAAGGAAGGCTTTTGCCTGTGCCGCGTCTTCTTGCGCTGTGGCCAGCACAAATCCAATGCCCATGTTAAACGTTCCGAACATGACCCTGCGGACTTCCATGTCCGCATTGAGAATGTCCATTCCTGCGGCTTCGGCTTCACCGCCTTTTAGGGAGTCATCTGTTTCGTCTCGGCGAAAGCCACGGCTCACGCCGTACGCAATGCGGTTGAAGAGTGCCGGAATAGTCCAGCTTCCGGTTGAAATAACCGCGTCATAATCCGTGTTGAACATGCGCGGGATGTTTTCATAAAAACCGCCACCCGTGATATGCGCCATACCCCGAATGTCAATGCGTTCCATTAAACGCAAAATAGGTTTTGCGTATATACGGGTTGGCTCAAGGAGGGCGCGGCCTATTTTCATGCCGCCGAAGTCTTCGTCCAGATCGGGCAACGCCTTGCGGATGAGGCTGAAGCCGTTTGAGTGCGCGCCTGATGAGGCTATGCCGATGAGCGCATCGCCTTCCCTGATGCCGCCACCGTCAACGATGTTTTTGCGGTCGACAACACCCACGCCAAAACCTGCGAGGTCGTATTTGCCTTCATCGTAAAATCCGGGCATTTCGGCGGTTTCTCCTCCTAACAGCGCACAACCCGCCTCCCGGCAGCCCGTTGCAACGCCTTTCACCAGTTCGACCGCGACATTGGCGTTGAGTCTCCCGCACGCAAGGTAATCCAAAAAGAAAAGCGGGTTGGCGCCGTGACACAATATGTCGTTTACGCACATCGCCACACAGTCAATACCGACCGTCTCATATTTCTTCATTCTAAAGGCTATGTCCAGCTTGGTTCCGACTCCATCGGCGCCCGACACCAGTACGGGGTCTCTCATTCCTTTTCCCGCATTGACAAGCTCTTTGAGGGAAAACATGCCCGCAAAACTGCCAATACCATTTAATACGGACGTGTTGGCTGTCGCTTTAGCCAACTCTCGGTATGTACTGACCGCGCGATAGCTTTCCTCTATGTTTACACCCGCTTCTCTATAATTCATGGCAGGAGTATAGCAACAACGGGGAAATATTACAATAACAAAAACCGGTTTGGAATTCTTTGGCGATATGCAGTATATTTTAAAATAGTTCTATGAACAGGGATGCATATGATTAAGAAAATAATTTTGCTGCCACTGGTCTGTTGTTTTGTAAGCGAGATGTTCGCGGATGCTTGGAGCGCGGCGTTGTTGGATACGGCTCGGAATGTCGACTATATGTCCGTAGTTGAAAAAGACGTTGTTTTTGAATTGAACAAGGCGAGGAGCGATCCGCAACGATATGCCGAGGAGTATATCAAACCGAGGCTCGCCTATTTTTCCAGGAAAATATACGCGGAGCCGGGGAAACCCAGAGTCGCCACAAATGAAGGGGTGGACGCCGTATATGCGTGCATCAACGCGATGGCGAAACAACAGCCGGCGCCGCCACTCGCGCCAGAGCGGGGCATGAGCCTCGGCGCTCAGGATCATGTGAGAGATCTGACCGGCACTGTTGCGGGACATATGGGTAGCGACAAGAGCGATCCCGCCAAGCGCGTAAGCCGCTATGGACAGTGGATGAGTACATGGGGTGAGAACATCGCCTATGGCGTTGCAAGCGGACGTGATATTGTCATTGAATTGTTGATTGACGATGGCTCGCCAAACCGGGGACATTATAACAACACCATGAACAAAGCGTTTGGCAAAATCGGCGTTGCCGTTGGTCCGCACAAGGAGTACGGAACCGTATGCGTCATTGATTTTGCGGGCGGCTATACCACCGATGCGATATACGACGCGCCGCCTATACCCTCCGCGCCGGCTGAGACGTGGACGGTTGTCCTTGCCAACAAAAGCGGGTACACGTGGTCCAAGTTGTACATAGCCGGCAAGAGAACCCCAATGTGGGGAAACAACGTGCTGGCGGGCGCAAAAATAAGACCTGATGACAGAGTTGCGGTGTCGATCCCAAAAGGCATCGCGGTGTACGACATAAAAATTGTTACGGATACGGGAAGTATCTACCACATGTTTAACCTCGACCGCAACAGACACCAGCCCACATCGTCGCCGTCCGGAGTACGGTATCTCTTTTATGTGGAGAAATTTACTTTGTCCGCAAAAGATGAGTCCGGAAGAAAGTGAGGCGGATCGCGTTCAGCGCCGTCGCCGCCAGCGGGATGATTCGGGGGCGAGGAGGAAGCGGCGGATACAAAACAGCGCCGCATACTTTTTGGCACGTATACTTTACATATAAATGCATATCGTATTAGAAAGACAAGGTGTCACCGTAATGGGCATAACTTTTTCCGGCAGGCGTCTTGCTTTTAGAACCGAGGCGTACGTTGCGGCAAGCAAACAATTTATTGAGAGGAGGCGTATCTATGGCAAAATATCTGGTAGCTCTTGATCAGGGGACAACAAGTTCCCGTTGTATCATTTTTGACAAGCAGGGTACCATTGTCAGTGTGGCTCAACAGGAATTCACCCAAATCTTCCCTAAACCGGGTTGGGTCGAACATGACGCTATGGAAATCTGGGGATCCCAATCAGGCGTCATGACTACGGCCATTGCAAAATCCGGTATCAAGCCGGACGATATTGCCGCAATCGGTATCACTAATCAGCGGGAAACCACAGTTGTATGGGACCGTCAGACAGGCAAGCCAGTGTATAACGCTATTGTCTGGCAGTGCCGCCGTACCGCGGAGTACTGCGACAGCCTCAAGGCCAAGGGATTTGATAAAAATATCAAAGATAAAACGGGTCTTATAGTTGACGCCTATTTCTCCGGAACAAAGGTTCGCTGGATTCTCGAAAATGTTCCCGGAGTACGGGAAAAAGCCGAAAAAGGCGAGTTGGCGTTCGGCAACATTGATACATGGCTGGTTTGGCATCTTACAAAAGGGAAGGTTCACGTAACGGATTATACCAACGCTTCCCGTACAATGCTCTTCAATATCCACACGCTTCAGTGGGATGATGAAATCCTCAAAGAATTCACTATTCCTAATTCTATGCTTCCAGAAGTAAAACCTTCAAGCGGAGTGTTCGGTGAAACAGAAATTGACGGCAGATTCATACCGATAGCAAGTATTGCCGGCGATCAGCAAGCCGCTCTCTTCGGACAATGCTGTTTTGAACCCGGTATGGTGAAAAACACCTACGGCACGGGCTGCTTCATCCTGATGAACACCGGTGAGAAAGCCGTGGAAAGCAAGCAAGGTCTTCTCACAACCATTGGATGGGGATTGGACGGCAAGGTAACCTATGCTTTGGAAGGAAGCGTGTTTGTGGCCGGGTCTGCGGTACAGTGGTTGCGTGACGGGCTCAAAATTATTGATGACGCGGCAGTCAGCGAATACTATTGCAATAAGGTTCCAGACACCGGCGGCATGTATGTGGTTCCGGCCTTTGCCGGACTCGGCGCTCCGTATTGGGATCAGTATGCGCGCGGCGCTATTGTTGGAATCACCCGCGGCACTTCAAAAGCGCATTTTATCCGGGCGACCGTTGAATCTCTTGCATATCAGAGCGCCGATGTCATTACCGCAATGGGCCTTGATGCCGGAAGAGTTGTCAAGGCGGTGCGTGTTGACGGGGGCGCGTGTGCGAACAACTTCCTCATGCAATTCCAGGCGGACATACTTGGAACCGATGTCATCCGCCCAAAGATTATTGAATCTACAGCGCAGGGCGCCGCCTATCTTGCGGGTCTTGCGGTAGGGTTTTACAAAGATCAGGCGGACATTCTTCAGAATGTAGCGGCCGGCAAGACGTTCGCATCAACGATGCAAAGCGATGTGCGCGCAAAACTTCTCGCCGGCTGGAAAGAAGCGGTCAACCGTTCCCTAGGGTGGGAAAAAAGCAATTTATAAACTCATGGTACGCATAGTTCGCTTTAGCTCTAAGAGGGTATAATTCTGCTCAAAAAGGAACGGGCCGAGTTCTTAACAGAACTAATTTTGCTCAAAGGGGAATTACCGGAGTTCTTAGGGCGTATTCACACTAAAGAGAAGAGAAAGATTGCCGCCGAAACGGCGCGGACATGTAAGGATAGCCAAGCGAACGCCGCCCAACGCGCCCGTTTATCGGCGTGAACACGGGTGTAAACGCCGGAGTTTGCCGCAAAGATTTGGAAATCGGCGCGTAACTAGATTGAACGGGCGTATAAGGCGGGCGGGAGGGGGAAGAGGTCTCGTATGCGCGCTTGATTCAACGACGGTCAAAGTACATCCGGACGCGCATGGAGCGGAAAAAAACGGCGGACAGAGGATAGGGAAGAGCCTGGGAGGACGGAACACGAAGATACACGCGGTAACGGCGGGGGATGGAAGGTTGGCCGCCTTCGGGCCGTCGGGCGGCGGCGCGGCGGAAGGACGGGCGCTTCCGGAAACCGTTGAAACCCGGAAGCATACGGTTACTCTGTTGGCGGATAGGGCATATGAAGAGGGAGCGGCCCCGACTTACGGCGCGGGAGTCGGGGTATACTCCGGTGGTACCGCCGAAACAACGTTTCGCACGGAAGTCTATAAAAGGCGGAAAGAGGCGGGGCGGTTTTTCCGGCGGCCCAAGGCATTTCGAGGGATTCGCGTCCGCTATGACAAGCCTGCCCGTATCCTTTTCCGCTTTCACCTATCCCGCTTGTATTTGTATCGCTTTACGTTCTGCGAACACGCCCTAGTCAAGCGCTTGATGAAGCGATGGAAGTTTTGGGTGAACGCGGCGCTTCACAATTTTGATGAATAGGAGTATACTTCTTGTATGAAATTAGCGGATAAATTTACATTTTTGCGGGGTTTTCTTGCGCCGGTTTTCTTTTTGGTATATTTTATTCCTGTTTGGACGGAGCGTTTTCGTGAAATATCGGCGTTTGTAATGATCCCGTTGCTTGCCGTTGCGGAACTCACCGATTACTTTGACGGATACTTTGCGCGGAAGCGCAATGAAGTGAGCGATTTCGGCAAACTTTTCGACCCGTTCTGTGACGTGATACTCAATGTAACGGTTTTTTTCTGCCTTGCTTTGAGCGGCTATATGCCGCCTTTCGTCCTGTTGCTTATCGTGTATCGGGAATTTGTCATCAACTTCGTACGGCTGGCGGCTGCCCGGCAGGGAGTCGCCATCGGGGCGCGCAAGGGCGGGAAAACAAAGACCGTCACGTACATCATCACCTGTTTCTATACGCTTTTGTTGGAAAGTTGCGTGCGATTTGGATTTGATCCGCCGCTTTTTACAAAAAACATTGCCATCGTCCTTTCCGTTATTTGTGTGATACTGGCATATGCTTCTTTAGCAGATTATTTGTTCAGCTTCAGGAAGGTGGTGTTCGCAAAAAAAGAGGATAGCCGCCAATAGCCGCGGCACAGCCTCATCCCCGTGATTATGGGAAGGCGCTGCCCCGCCCTTCACGATGACCTTTCAGGGTGGGTAGCGAGCGGTTCACTCCGCGGCCCTCACAGCCTCGTATGCTATATGTTGTTCCTCAAGCAATTCCATAATACGGTCAACGGTCGCCTGTTTAGGATCAATGCCGCTTGCCGGGTCAATGCTGTTAATGATTGCCTTGCGGAAAGGCTTGCACTCCATCACGGGACTTGAGGCGACGATAACCTTGTCATGGAAAACTTGGTCTGCGAGCATGTCTTCTATGTTGCCGGGGGCAAGGCGCAGACACGAGCCGTTGATTGATACGAGGATCATAATGTCAAATATCCGCAGATAAGAATCTATCTCGCGAAGTCCGCGCTTTGTTTCCGGTCTGCCCGGTCTGTAACGGGTGCCGGTGGGAAACACCGCTATTATCTGCTTGTTCAGCCGCACTCTATCCAAGGCGCGCATTGCCGCCATATTGATTTTTTTGCCTCGGCTGATTTCTTCCGGGTCAGCCACTTTTGCAAGACTCCGGCTGGGGTAAATCACGATGCGGGTAAAGGCTTCGGAATAAGCCCGTACCAAAGGGTTGTCTTCGTTCAGTTTCTTGCCGGAAATAGCGATGAGCTTCCGTGCGATTTCCTTGCCAAAATCACCTTCATCATGCTCCAAAAGATAGAAAATAACAGGTAAATCCAGATTGCTGTAATGTTCCGAAAGGAGCAGTCCGCGCTTTCCCGCCTTGACCTGTTCAAAGAAGTCCGCAAAATATTCTCGCCCCTCAAGACGGGAGCCTGGCAGCAAATTTTCTTTAAGTATCGCGTCTATCATTTTGCGGATGGTTAGATTTCCTTCTTGATATACATTGAATTCATTGATTTTAGCCGGAGCATGGGAAAGTCCGGCGAGTTGTCCAAAAAGATACCCGTAACGTTCTTTTAATGATAATCCGTCCATATGCCTACCTTTTATTCGCATGGGGTTTAATACCCCGCCGCAAACTTGTTTGCGCGTTCTGCGGCGGTTAAAATTGGAAACACTAACAAAAAATGGTAGTAAACCCCGCACGGAACGAACCTTGTAAATGACGTAACGCTTACAAGATACCCCGCCGCAAATTTGTTTGCGCCAAACTTGTTTGCGACTACAGGGCGGGGAGGTTCGTTTTCATTATAGTATAGTTATTATCTTGCTTTGTCAAGGAAACTGTCGTTAACAAGTGATACGTTCGCCCCTAAAGCAACGAGGGAACGCTCGCCGTTCCCGGATATATTACGGCGAGTTCACAGAAAGCAAAGCCATACAAATACAGGAGCGATAGATACAAGCGGTAAACAAGCGGGCGGGCCTGTCATAACGGGCGCGAATTCCTCGAAAAACCTTGACCGCCGGAAAAATCCTCCTATCTTGTCCGCCGTTTGACAATCCCCTATTAAAGCGCGGCTGCCCACCCCTCTATCCCCCGCGTCCTCTTTTTTCAGCTCCATGCGCTCCGGACGTGTTCTGACCGCAGCCGCGTCAAGAGTGCATAGTCCGCCGGATAAAAGCAGTCTTTCCCCTCCCAACGCCTTAAACGGCCGTTCCGGCGCGCATTTTTCCGCCCGCCGGGTTAAGCGAACGCAGATCACGCGCCCCCGTTGCTATATATCCAAGATAAGCGGAAACGGGAAAAGAAACAAGCGTATAAAAAGTACCGCCGCAAAAACAAAGGCGTAATAAAAACCTCGGAGGATCGGGGAACGGGGTTTGGGACATCGGCAGCATACTGAAAACCGGCGTTACCGGGGGCTTGAAAGTCCTCAAATCGACAACATATCAGATAAAACGAAACACAGTCAGTATGACCGCCCGGAAACGGACGGATTTTGGACGTATGCGGGAAAAAAGAGGACACGGTATGCTTGTTTATGCGTATCGCCGGGAAAGCAGGCGATACAGCGGCGTTCGTACGGGGAAAAGGAGGTGTGAAAACGGCTTTGGATAGGCTATGGCCGGATGGCGGCGGATGGCCGGGACGGCTTTCTTTCGGCGTTTAAGCGGGACGGTCGCGCCGGATACGACGGGCGTTTCGAAGGACGCGGCGTCCTTCCATGAACCCGTTCTACCACTGGAAAGCGTCTGACGCCGCATTCTTTTACGTCAATTACGGCTTTGTTTAAGCGCTCATCATACGTTGCGGATCGCCGCCTCATTGAGGAAACCGCGCTCACGGCGTATAAAGCCCCGCCTCGGCGCGGGTTAGCATGGAAACGCGATGAACGGCCCGAAAACCGCCGGTACAACCGTCTCTATTTTAACGCGGTACGTTTTACAAATTTTTCTTGTTTTTCTTGAAAAACTATTGACAGACTCTCATAATAAGCGTATACTTTTTTTTAAATCATATATCCTTCAAAAGGAGTTATACAAAACAAAAATGAACATGTTTTATTATGTTATCAAATATAGTTTTATGATTCCCCCCCCCCCCCCCCATGCAGCCCGCAATAAGCCCGCCGGACTTACCGGCGCGGGCGTTTTCTTTATATTCAGAATCATTCATATAAGGGCGATCCGAAGCGTACGCTGCATCGCGGCGGTTTCCGCGCCCCTTTCTCTGTTTCGTCATAGTGCGCCGTGCGCCATGTTCCGCGGCGCTTGCGCCTATGCCCGTGTCCTGTGCGCCGCGGCTTTTGACTCATCCGCCGCCCCTAATGGATCATCCGGGAGCCCTAATAGGTCATTCGGGATCCCTAATGAGTCATCCGCCGCCCCTAATGGATCATCCGGGAGCCCTAACGGGTCATTCGGGAGCCCTAATACATCGTTCGGAGCTCCTAATACGTCATTCGGGAGCCCTAACGGGCCGTCCGCCGCGGCTTTTACTCCGTTTATCATAGCCTATGGGCTAGTAGATATAATCAAATCAATACAAAGGAGACGTTATGAGTAACGATTGGCTGCCGGGAACCCGTGTGGGTATTCTGGCTATGTGCCGCGCCTGGCTCGCCTATATGACGGCGCAGATACGGCTCGCGTGGGGAGTGCCGGATGCGGAGTTTACGGAACTGGGAAACCTTTTCACCGCCGCGGAGGGCATCTTTCAAAAGGCGCAGGACGAGGCGGAGAGGACCCACGTCATTACCGTGGAGTGCCAAGCCGCATTCAGGGCGCTGAGCGCGAAGATGCGGTTCTTCAAGGACCGGTACTTCAAGATGCCGCCGCTCACCGAGGCGGATTGGGCAGCCCTGGGCTTCCGGAGAAAAGATCAGCATCACACGCCGGTACCCGCGCCGGACGGGGCGCCTGCGGTTTCGCTGAGTTATCCGGGCGGTCCCCACGTGGTGATAGCGCATCTTGGGCCTATGGCCGGGACGCGGGAGCTTGCGCCGGAAAGCGACTATGGGTACGCGGTGTATGTTGGGATCATGCCGCCCGGCGGCGCGACGCTGGAGCAGGCCGCGTCCGACAAGCGCTACCTGATGAAGGCGCCGACGGACGGGAAGAGCCTCACGCACTACCGCTTCACGCGGAGACGGAAGGAGAAGATAGTTTTCGACTCTGAAGATGCGGGCATGACGGTGTACGTGTGCTGCCGTTACGAGAATCAAAAGGGCGAGATCGGGCTGTGGGGCCCGGCGGCGTCGGCCATTGTGCCGTAATCAGCGCGTCCGGGGACGTTTTGTATGTCGTGGAATTCCGTGCGGCCGCATCGCTGCTGCGCGGGATTATTCTTTATAGCAAATTATATGGAGATTTTAAGAATGAAAAAGCTGTTTTTTCTTGCGCTCTTGCTTATTATCCCGGCTTTGTGCTTTGCGGCGGATTATTATGCCGAGTATTCTTTTGCCGAGGCAGATAAAATTGATTCTGATGAAATACGTGGTATCAACGGCCAATATAGCTTTGTTTTTCATTGGACCAAAGCAGAGATTCAAGACCTCATAAACGAAGATAGCCAGACTAAAAACCATCGGACGATAGCAGAATATATGAGCAGAATGCTCAGGGCAAGCGTTGATAAACGCATATTCATAATGGATGCCTTTAATGATGAGAATGGGTCGTATGGGTGGCTGTTCATTAAAATAAACGAGAACGAGTATGTAGTGTTTTTTACAGGAGTTTAAAAGAATTGCATTACGCCTGCGGCGGGCATGGACAACGCGCTTTCCGCAGCGGGGCTTTGAACACAGGTGTTATTTCCGCTTGAGCGGATAAACATACACGTTCCGGCATAGCCGGAATACATTGACGGCGGGAACCCGCAATGCGAAGCATTGCGCGACCG
>JAITAW010000279.1 GCA_031283905.1 Treponema sp.
CGGGGAAGACGGCCAAAGGGTAGGGAAAGAGTACACGGTAGGGATAGAAGGGAACAATTGCCGGTTGAGGCATCGGAGCAGGCGGGCGTTTCGCAGAACTTGTTGTTTTTCCAAGAAACCGTCCAACCACCGGAATGCGTTTGATACGCCTTTCTTTTTCATCAATTATGGTTTTGTTTGAGAACTCTTCATACTTTCTGGATCACCTCCCCTTTCGGTTACTTTCGCTCCTTTGTTTGGGCCCGTTTCAAAAACAATGCGGCGACTGGAACGCATGACGCGGATCAAAGGCTTCTCTCCCCAAAAGCGCCGCCGCTTTTGCCCAATCTCCCTCGCCCACCGCCGCCCGTATACGGCTTGAGCTGACCCGCTCGCCGAGAAACATAACCGGCTCCACAACTTCACACGCTACGCCATGCTCTGCGGTTATACTTTTTACCCCCTGTACGTCCGTATCAAGACGGCTCCCGCACCGGAAGTTGTATCCCACAACAAGAAAACGGAGGTTCCCTTTATAGATGAGCAATTCGATAAACTCACGCCCTTTCAAACGTCTAAAATCCTCAGAAAAATCAATGAGAATCGTTCTCCTGACGCCCATACGTTCAAAAATGACGAGCTTTTCATGCAGCGTACTAATATCCCCCGCATAAGTCTGCGGCGCAAGCGCCTGTTTTGGGTTTTTTCTGAACGTAATGACCGTAGGGCAAAGCCCGTGATCCGTAACCCTCCGTATAAGAGCCTGATGACCGCGATGCACCCCGTCAAACGCGCCGATTGTCATGGCGGAAGGCGGATTTGCCACTGCGGAGCCGCCAACGGCGGCGGTATCAGCTTTGCCGTTTATAAAATCATCCCAGTCAAGCGCCTGCATACACATACCCATACTTCCACGTCTTTTCTGTTTTTTCTATAAATCCGATGAATTGTTCTACGCCGCCCTCCTCACAGAAAACGCCGAGCGTTCCGCCCGCGAGTTCCCCGAATTCGTAGAACTCGCCGCGCATGAGCAGCGCAAGATTTTTGCCGTGGGCCATTGCCCGCGCCGTTTGCCCGTCCACCGTACAGCACGGTATGTTCAGCAGCGCGAACATCTTTTTGTCTACCGGGCGGATTGCGGACTCAAACGGCCCGTTTTCGTCAACCGCGTCTTCTAAACGAAAGCCAGCTATGCGCGTACGGGTAAGGGACGCAAGATGGGCGCGGGAACCGGCGGTAAGGGCGATGTCGCGGGCAAGGGAGCGGATATAGACGCCTTTGGAACAATGCACCTTGATTTCGGCAAAAGGCGGCGTATAGGAGACAAGCTCCAGTTTGTAGATCGAGACGGGGCGCTCTTGCAGCGTAACGGTTTCACCTCCGCGTGCAAGCGCGGAAGCCCGCCTGCCGCCGATGTGGACAGCCGAATACGCGGGCGGCTCCTGCATGATAGCGCCCCGAAACCGCGGAAGCGCGGATTCAAGCGCTCCAAGGGACGGAACCGGCGCTTCCGCAATCACAACGCCTTCGGGGTCAAGGGTGTCGGTTTCTTCGCCGAATTTGATGATCCCCTCGTATTGTTTATCACAGTTCACGAAAAGAGGCGCGAGTTTCAAGGCTTTGCCAACAAGCGTCAGCAACAAGCCGGAAGCGAACTTGTCAAGGGTACCGGTGTGACCGGCTTTATTGGTTGACAGCGCTTTTTTTACCGCGTTCAGCGCCCCGAAAGAAGTAACGCCGCTTTTTTTATGGTAAAGCAGCCGTCCGGAAATTTCAGAATTGTACATTTACCCGCGCATTATAGCACAGCGCTTCAAAAATGGACTACCCCGCCGCCGGAGACGGTTCTCTTGCGACCCGCGCCTTGCTCCGCCGGAGACGGGTTTTTGCGTCATACGCCGCGCCGCGCCGAAGGCGGCATTCTTGTCTCGACCCGCCGCGCCAGCGCCGGAAGCGGTTATCTAGCGCCCCGCGTCAGCGCCACCGCCGGAGGCGGCATTCTTGCCTTGCGCCATCCCGCCCCGTCGAAGGCGGGTTTTTGCGTCATACGCCGCGCCGCGCCGTAAGCGGCATTCTTGCCCCGCGCCACCCCGCGCCGAAGGCGGCATTCTGCCTCGCGCCCCCGCATCGCCCCGCTCTGCGCGGTGAACACGCCCCGGCGAAGCCGTTAGAGCGTACCACCGGTTACGCGGCGTGATGTGCCGGTCTGACGAAAAAAATTCAAAAATATACCGGAACGCCTTGTTTTTTTTATACATGTATGATACATTCTTCTGTATGGGCAAACCGGTCTATATAAACGAAACATTTTACGCGGATAAAGCGCGGTTAACCGCCGCCGGCGTCATGCCGGGCGTTATCCCCCCCCCCCCCCATTGTCTTAAAGAGATTTTATATTCCGGCTTTGAATCCCTTCAAAGCCCGCTTTTTCATTTCTTTTCCATTTATTTCTTTCTCTACCAAGGAGTTAGCCGTGGCTGTCATCAGCGGGTAAACGAGGTTTTATACTGTATCCGTGTAAAACTCCGCCCCAATTGCCTCCCCAATGAGGAAGACGCATCGCGCGCGGACAACGAGGGACCCCTTGCCGTTGAGAAAATCCGCGCGGCGCTCAAGGACGCCGGCTTCGCCGGCGACTACGATGGCCTTGCGGTCAACGCCGGTTATTTTCCGCCTAGAAGGAGATAGCTAATGTCAAAGAGTACGAATTGGCTCCCGCATAAGCGGGTGGACATTTTGGCGATGTGCCGCGTATGGATCGCGTACATCACCGCGGGACTGCGGACCCTGTGGGGTATTCCCGCGGAGCAGTGGACGGACTTGGGAACCCTTTTTACGGCGGCGGAGGGCTGGCTGGAAAAGGCGCAGGACATGGCGGAGCGTACCCACGTTATCTCGGTGGCGTGCAACGAGGCGTTCGCCGCGCTGGGCTTTCGGGAGAAGGACGATCACCACACGCCGGCGGGGGAGCTTGGCTTCAGGATTGTCTACGTGTCGGGCGACCCGCGTGACCGGGCCAACGCGGGTTATCGCGTCTGGTATTCCGTTGTCGCGCCGAGGGAAGCGCCGCCCGCGAAGCCAGAGTATCTGCGCAAATCGTTCTTTACGCGGCGCAAGCGGGATTTCATCACGTTCGACTACGGGGACGCGGGCAAGACGGCCTATATCGCGGTACAGATCGAGAACGGTAGCGGCAAGCAGGGCAAGTTCGGCCCCATGGTGTCCGCTATTATTCCGTAGCACAATCCGGCATCCGTGCCGGATTGTGCTATCGGAGTTTTGCCAAAGGCAAAACCCCGCCGCTCCGCAAGCGGAGAGCAATGGAAGCAGCGGCGTCCATGCCGCCTAAAGGGCCCGCCATGTAGCGGAACAGGTGTTACTTCGCGTAAGCGGTGAACATACAATTTTGACCGCGGGAACGGCATGAGCCGCGACCGCATGCGGGGCGGAACCCGCAAAGGAGATTAGTTATGGCAGGAATCACG
>JAITAW010000091.1 GCA_031283905.1 Treponema sp.
GCTTCATTCTTTCGTCTCGCTTTACGGAACGCCGCTTCCGTTTCTTATTTTTTCTCTCTTTTATTTCCTATTCTTTCTAGTAAGGAGTCTCTTATGGCGCTCGTCAATCAGGTAAACGAGGTTTTACACCGTATCAGGGTAAAACTCCGCCCCAATTACCTCCCCAACGGGGAAGGTACCTATATCGCGTTCACGGACAGCGAGGCCGCCCTTTCCGTTGAGGAAACCTGCGCGTCCCTCAAAAACAGGGGCGGCTTCACCGGCAATTACGACGATTTAGTCGAACATGTAAAACAGTACTTCGGCGAAGCAGCGTATCAGTTATGCGGCGGCTTCACGGTCAACACCGGCTATTTCTCGATTCACCCCAACGTGGGCGGCGTGTTCGACAAGGTAAACGCAGGGCGTGACCCGAAAAAGCATCCGGTAACGTTCCGGTTCCGCGTCCGCGCGCCGCTGAGGGCGCTTGCGGAGCGTATCGCGGTGGAGGTGGAAGGCATAGCCGATACGCAGGGGTATATCGACGAGTTTATAGACGTAAGCACGGAATCGGTGAACGAGGCGCTGACGCCCGGGGGGATGTTCAGTATAGCGGGGCACAAGGTAAAAATAACCGGGGAAGACCCCGAAACGGGCGTGTACTTCGTATCCGAAGCGGACCCTGCGGCGAGGGTAAAAGTAACCGGCCATCTTGCTGAGAACAGTGCGTCAAAAGTGATAGGGACGATACCCGCGTTGAGCGCTGGGAAGTGGAAGGCGGAGATTAAGACGCGGTTCGGCGGTTCGGGGAAAGACTTGAAAAATACGCGCGTTATAGAAAGCGCGTTTGTCCTGACCGTAGCGGAGGAACCTGCGGGCTGATCTAGCTTGGATCAGGGAGCTGATCTAGGCTGGATCAGGAGGCTGATCTAGGCTGGATCAGCCCACTAAGTATGCGGCGAATATGGGATTGCGGTACACGCATGAAGCGCATATAAACGCGGCGTATAAACGCAGTCGCCGTGTCTTAACACTATAACCGTTGGGCATTGAAGCGCCGCAAGGCATAAGAACACGGGAGAAGGACGCGATTGAATTCGACTTTAACGATAGTGGGAAGACGGCGTATTTTGCCGTGCAAATAGAGAACGATGGCAAGAAGGGGAACTAAGGATCCGCTGGTGAACGCGCTTATACCGTAAGAGCGCGGCTTTACATACAGGCAAAGAGGAGGTGTACATGGTCTATTAAAACAGGCAAGACGGATATGCGGTACGCGCATGAAGAGCGTATAAACGTGGCGTAACGCGGGATGCGTTCCGTGAAAGCGGCTGTTAGCCGATGGGGGACCACCGCGATAGAACAGACCGTATACGATAGAGATCGTATAACAGGTCTTGTATGCGTTTCGCCGCATGGCGGGTCTGATGCCACTGAAGCGGCTCGGTCTACGAAAAACCGCGTAAAGGGCGCAAGTCCGGTTACGGTTTTTCTCCGCCACATGAAGGGGACAACATAACAAAATGTTGCACGGGTCTTCTTCATAAGGCCGGATATGAAGCGGAAAAGAAGGAGCCGGGTTTAATACCGCCCCTTCTTATGTTTTCAATTATCAAGGGATTGAGGTCTGACCCCGACAGAAAAAAGCCCGCATCTGCTTGTAGGCGAAGAGTCGTACGCCGCTTTGAATATAAGGACGGCGTTTATAACAGGCTTGGCCTACCCGTGTATTGGGCGGTTAGATAGTAACGGCTGGAGTACGCCCAGAAATAGCGTATAAAAGAGTTATGCGCCATTTTTCTTGAAGTTTTTGGAATAATGGCAAATTCAAACATAACTTAGAAACTTTGTTGCCAAAGCAAAGGAGAAAAAAATGGCAAAGAAATGTTTTGTGTTTTTTATATTGGCGGGAATAATTTTGACTTCCTGCGCCACAACGACATACCGTGAAAAAATGTACGCGGATGTTATAGGATTTAATGACAGCGTCATGCTTTCATATATGCCGCCGTCAAATAATCCCAAATCAACCGATGTAAAACCAATTCCGGGCGTTGTAACGGAGGAAGAGATGCCGTATGACTTGTTGATTGACGATCAAGCGAAGGCGATGCAAGAGGCTATCTCAAAAATCCCGCTCGGTCAAAATACGGCGGCTATCTACGCTCTTGACGTGGGACTGGACCGCGTAATTAGCATAAACAAAAATAAGAAACTTATGGAGGGCGATCCCAATAGCAAGTATTATGTTGTGTTCTTCACAGACGGTATCGATAACACGTCCGTCACTATGGCGCAACGATCCCGTCGCGGTAATTATCCGCAAGGAATAGCCGGGCGCAACGCCTACAGCGCCGCAATGCATACCCGCATGGAATCCATTCTAAAAAAATACAGTTTTTTTGGACTGATAAAAAAGCCGAATATGACTAACACTTTTCAATCTTATGTTTTGCTTTTTCAGGGACAAGACCTTGAATCATATTCTGAAGAGCAATTAACAAGCATCATTGATCCGTTCCGGGCCGCGCAAAACGCGGGAGACGCGCCTGCTCTTATTATAGACAACAGCATGGAAGGCTTGCAGGAAAAATTTAAAGATGCGTTTGTAATTCCGTCTTTTTCTTTTCAGGTGCCAAAGGATTATGTAGATCAGAGGGTCAGAATGGTGTTAGGCTTGGATGATGAGGGAAAACTCGTGTGGTTTGAAGCAACGCTGAAACATCAACAACGGTCGAAATTTCTTATCCTCAAAGAGGATTTTTACACGTTGGAGGATATAACCACGAGCCCGGGATTTTCATTCCTTGAAAATACAAAACAGATGAGAATCGAAATGGACGAAGTGTCCTATGATAAAAACGCGAACACTGTTCCGTTTATTATCAATGATTTAAAAGTCCCTGATGCTGAACAGTCGAACGGCGTTAAATCATTTCATGTGGAGCGCGAATATGTAACGCAATTGCATGACGAAGGGACGGGTGAGGCGAAGTTTGAGAACACCGAATACCAGAAAGAAGGCGAAGGTAAAAAGAACGCATATATTTTACTGATAATGGATATGAGCCAGTCGCTGGGAGAAAACGCGGAGGCGGCGCGGGAGACGGCTGCGTGGATTGTGGATTATATTGCGAACCAGATGTAGCGCCGGCGTAACGAAGCAAACTATGGCGGTTGTTTGCGGGTAACGGCGGGGCGAAGGGCGGCGAAAGCCGCCCTTCGTTCTTTACGTAGAAGGCGCTAAATACGCAGTGGCAAGCGGCATACCGGTTGTTTCTATCACGGCTACCATGAAAGGCAAAAGACTCGCTTTAGTAGGTTTTGCAATTAAATTTAATAGCGAAAATCGTATTCCGACAACACTGTGAATGGGCTTGGTCATTTTGGCGGAGACAGTTCCGAAGCCGCCGCAAAATCGGGATAGTTACCCGGTTTTTCTCCATTTAACAGTTGTTTGGCGTCTTTATTTGTTGACGTACTCTTTTCTCCTTATAGATATATCTGAACGGTACGGTTTACCCTCGTTAAGACGGCGGGGATCTCTTTATGAGGTTTTTATCCCAAAATGAGAAAAATGGACAAACCATCGGTTTATCTCTATAAAAAAATGAAAGATTTGATAAAAAGCGGGAATTTGGACGTTAGAGACTTGACATTCTTTCTTTTACTTACATCACTAATGTGATTAGTGATCGTACGCATATTGCCTTGAAAACGTTATCCGCAGACGCTGCCGTTGTTAAGAAGATAAAAATAGTATAGTCAATAGAAACGTTTACGCAAGCCTTTTGTGCGTTTTAGTATTTTTAGTGTTTAAGGCGGATCCAAGGCTGATTTTGGAACCGCCTCATGTCTCCGGCATGTTTTACAATTTTACAAACCGCGCCAACATATCGGATTTTGCAACCGGCTTGAAGCAAGTTAAAAAAACTAAAACAGGGATTGCAACTCAGCGATAGCGCCTGCCGACACCCATTGCATCATACCTGATTTCCACACCTGCGTCGTTCTCACCAACTGTCCGGACTGAACCTTTTTCTTAACTTCTTCAAAGGTAAAGGGTCCGGTTGATAGGCCGTTTACAGCGACATGGTACTTGACCTGCGCCAATTGCTGCGGAGACCCTTGTTGTTGCGGCGTTTGTGCCGCTTGCGCTGTTTGCGGCGTAGCGGAAGACGGCGCGGCCTCAGACGCTGGTGACGCGGGTGTAAACAGAGCGCTGAATTCCGGGACGGCGCTCATCGCCGCCCATTGGAGCATATCTTCTTTCCATACAAGCGATCTCTGTCCAATCTGTCCGCGTTGAAGTTTTTGCCTCATTTCCTCTATAGAGTACGGTCCGTCAGGATAACCGTTTACCGCAATATAGTATTGTATGGATGAACGCACGATTTGAGGCGGCGGTGGCGGCGGGATGACCGGAAATATGTTCGTTAATTCCGGTAAGCTTTCCGCGGCGACCCATTGTCGCAGTCCTTCCCTCCATACGAGGCCGTTGCGGGCAAGCTGCCTTTTTTCTATCTGCTGCTTGAGGGTGTCAATGGACAGAGGACCGGACGGCTGTCCGTCTACCAGAATGAAAAATTTAGCCGCGGCGAAGGCGTCCGGCTGGAATCCCATCGCCGGTGTTTGATCCTGCGTGGCCTGCGGAAGCAACGCGGCGACATCGGGAATGGAGCTTGCGGCGGCCCATTGCGAAGAACCTTCCTTCCAGATCAGCGTTTCCCCCGTCAACTGTCCCTTGTCAACAAACGGCTTGAGTTCTTCCAGCGTATACGGTCCCGATGAAATGCCGTTGAACGTCGCGTTGTACCGGGGCTGCGTTTGAGCTGGCTGTGGAGAAGCCGGGTCCCGTTGAAACAGAGGCGCGAGTTCCGGTATATTGCCGGCGACCTCCCATTGGGACATACCTCCCCTCCAGACAAGGCTTTCTTTTGTCAACCGCCCCTTTTGCGCCATTTGTCCGAGTTCACCCATGTCAAACGGACCTGTGGGTTGATTCTCTATGGCGACGTTGTATCTGGTTTCAGCCTCCTCCTCCTCGCCGGTTTGATCTTGCTGATCCGAAGCGGCGGCTTCAGCAAGGGGAGGCGAATCTTCACGAGCGGAAAGCGGGGCTTTTCGGACATTCACGGGATACCACTCCAAGCCGACGTCCAACACTTCTATATATATGAGGTTGTTCCGGGGATGGGTGATAATGGTTGTTCCTGTTATTGTGTTGTTTTCCAGCGTAATCGGCACAAGTTTTGAGGCCGGAAAGTTTTTCACTTTTGCGGATTCTACGGCGTTCCACGTATTGTTTTTGGCGTTGTACGCGCTTCCGGCAACATGCAGGACGACCGCTCCGTTCTTCACGATGATTTTTTCTGATTTTCCTCTATCGATCTGAGCCACAAGCCGCCCTTTCTCGCCGTTTCCCGCTTTCATCGCGTCATCAGACTCGTACCAGTCCATAGTAACCGCAAGCGGGAAAGATGTTTTACTCTTGTCCGCGTCGCCGCTCCATGTTACGAGTATTTCGGACTCTCCCTCACCTGCGGAAAGCGCCGTTGGTTTTACCAGTTTGACGCTGGGCGTACCAACGGTGTTTTTTGCTGATGCGCAGGCGGAGCAAACAAGAAACAAAAAAAACAGAGAAAAAAGAGGTGGTCTTTTCAGAATTTTCATATGCTTCTCCTTTATTCGCAACGGGGCTTGCCATTTGCGCCGCTTCACGGCGGGGTGATTCATTGCGCTTTAGACGCCGCAACTACCGTTACGGCGCCGTTCTTTGTACTAAATGTATAAGAGGCGTCCGGCATAAAATCGAACATGATATCAACTGTTTCTTTATCCCTTTTTACAGACAACATATGCGGACCGGAAGGAATTTTGACTCGCGTTTCACTGTTATTCCAGTTCCATTGAACCGTATCGCCGTCTATGGTATGAACGGTTATTTGCCGGGGAATAATCAAAAGGCATTGCTGCTCGTCAGGGTATGAGAGATCATATACGCCTATATTGTTGACGGCGGTTTTGCCGGCTCCGCCGGCGCAATCGGCAAAGAGAATAATTACGGCGGCGCCGAACATAAGAAAGAAGATTATCAGACTGTACTTTTTCATAACGCCCTCTTCAAAGAGATTGTTACCATCCTATCAAAGTTATCGGCAAAGGTTTTGAGTTCCTTCTTGCCATAATGAGCGGAGCGCTCCATACCAAGCCCGTTTCCGGCAAGCTCCACCATAAAATTCCGTATGGAAAGCCACTGTCTGATGTTCTCGCCGGTATATGACTTGCCCCGGTCGTCCAACACCGCGATGCCGCGTTCAACAAGCCGCGCTGCAAGCGGAATATCCCGCGTTACCGCTAGATCGCCCTGTTGCGCTAATTCCACAATCCGGTCATCCGCCGCGCCTTCCCCGGCTGGACACACTTCCATGACGGCATAGTCGCCTTCAATGCCCGGTATCCGCCTATTCGCCGCAAAAACCACCTCTATACGCCGTTTCCGCGCCGCTCTCAACAACAATTCCCGCGTGGATCGAGGACAAGAATCCGCATCCACAAAAATTTTCATCCGCCCATTTTCCATTGAAAGGTTTCACAAACTCTATAGGAAATAGTATATCACATGGAACCAACTCCCGCAACATACAAGGTAAAATTTTCGTTTAAAGAAAACTTTCCCGCGTTTCCGGCGGCAATAAAGGCGCTTTCCCCCTGTTTCAATCGTATGCCGGTTTTCTCGTTGCTTTCTTCATTCACAACAAGAACTTCCCCTCGCGTAACGATGAGGATTGCGGGACCGTCTTCCGTCCAAACGCCTTGATCGTGTATAACGGAAAGCGAAAATTCTTTACATTTTACGGGATATTTAAAAGGATTGGGATGCAGAATTTCGGGTTTAAACGCCGAGAAAGTGAGTATATGGAACAACTCTTGCAAATCAATACATTTAGGCGTAAGACCGCCACGCAGTACGTTGTCCGAATTCGCCATAAGTTCCACGCCAAACCCCCGGATGTAGGCATGCAACACTCCCGCAGGCAGAAACATGGCATCGCCCTCTCCAAGAAAAACAAGGTTCAGATACAAAGGCGAGAGTACTGCCGGATCCGATGGGTATTGCTCCGCAAAAGAGGCCGCCGTCTCCCACACGTCACGATATTGAGGGCGCGACTCGCCAAGTCGCCGCTTCTGCATCGTAGCGTGATCGCTTATGCGCCGCTTGATTTCCGGTGGAAGCGCGAACAACGCATGTAAAAACGCCTTCAACCCCGAATCAAGCGCCGCTTTCACACCGGAGAGACTTTCCATGCCGAAGGCGTCAAACAGGGCGCGGATTTCATCGATTTCCCTAAAACCTGCCATCGCCTTAAAGGGCGTAAGGGCGCAGATGATCTCCGGTTTATGGTTGGCGTCTTTGTAGTTTCGTTCGGGCGCGTCAAACGAAACGCCCGCGCTGTTTTCCCGCTCAAAACCGGCTTGCGCCTGTTCGAGACTGGGATGGGCTTGTATGGAAAGCGACTTGTCCGCAGCAAGCGCTTTGAACAGAAATGGAAGGGAAGCGGTACCCGCAACAACAGTCTTGCCAAGATATAATTCAGCATCCTGTTCAATAAGTTCCGCAAGGCTTATTATTTTTCCGTTATATTCGGTTTGGGACTGCCCGTCCCGATGAACGCCCATCCACAATTCGGCGCAGGGCTTTTTGTCAGGATTTTTTTCTCCAAGCAATTCAGGAATCCAATCGGGAGAACCCCATGCGTAGTGTTTCACCTGATTTCTAAGCTTAAAGACCGGATACATATTACGCTCCGCTTTCTAATATTTCGTCTATGCATTCGATGAGATGACGGGTTATTTTTTCAGTTTCCTGTTCTTCGCGTATGCTGAGTTCTTGTTCAGTCTCATGACGGCTACATACACCGAGGTACTTATCATACGCAAGAAATCCCGTTAAAATAGCCACCTTGAGCGGATCTTTGAGTCCTGTTAAAGTCTGCGTTTCCTCAACCGCCAGTTGATACCGTTCAAGCAAACGGTTGAGGTATTCAGAATCTTCCTCCGCCGCAATAGAAAACGAGGTTCCTAATACTTCAATGCGGAGGTTGGTTTTCGCCATGTTTTTACGAGGGGTAATAGGCGGCGCTACCTTGGTATCCCTGATCGTGGAACATCTCTCCGTTATTAGAAGAACGCTGAACCGGCTGTTCATGCTGAGCGTCCGGCGGGACTGAAGCCGCCGAGGTCCGCTCTAAATCTGCTTTAACTTCCAGGGAATCCTCAACCTGATTGAGCCTGTTCAGCGCCGAAATGACGCCGGTCTCAATATGTTGCTGATCTTCCTTGTAGCCAAGTATTGCAAACTCAAGCTCATTTATCTGATTTTGAAACGCATCGATCTTTTTTTTGAGCTGTTTATTTTCTTCTGTAAGCTCTGCGTTTTTTCTAACCAGTTGCTTTACCACCTCCACCGCCTTGTCGACTTTCGTTTCCAGCAATTTTACATTCTCAAGCGTAGCCATATTACAACACCCCCAAGGCGGACTTCGCCTTTTCCGCAACGACTTTAAAAGCCGCCGCATCTTCAGCAGCGAGGCTTGCAAGCGCCTTTCGGTTGATTACAACACCGGCCTTGTTAAGCCCGTTTATAAGACGCGAATAACTGATGCCTTCAGCGCGACACGCCGCGTTGATACGCACAATCCAAATTCGACGAAAATCACCTTTCCGGTCTTTTCTGTCACGGTATGCGTAAGAAAGACTTTTTGCCACCGCATCTTTTGCGGTTTTGAAATTTGAATGTCGTCTTCCCCAATACCCTTTTGCGAGTTTTAATATTTTTTTGCGGCGATTCTTCCGTTTCGCCCCATCCACCGCTCTCGGCATATTCTCTCCTTCTCTTTATGCTTACCCGTTGGGCAGAAGCTGCTTTTTAATAACAGCGACATTGTCTTTCGACAAGATACCGGCATGGCGGAGATTTCGCTTCCGTTTGGTCGACTTCTTGGTTAAAATATGGCGAAGATTTTGCTTCTTATACTTAACCTTGCCTGTTCCGGTAAAAGAAAAACGTTTTGCTGCGCTCTTTTTTGTTTTCATTTTCGGCATACTGCTATCCTCATTATTTTTTGGCTTTCGGGCTTACTATCATGGACATGTTTCGTCCCTCCATTGCCGGAGGCTTGTCCATGACATATTCGCCTTCAATGCGTTTTAACATATCGTCCATAACGCCATGCCCCAGATCCGTATGGGCAAGTTCCCTGCCCCGAAACCTGATTGTAACCTTGACCTTGTTGCCTTCCGAGAGAAATTCCTTGACATGCTTGGATTTAAATTCCATGTCATGATCATCGATCTTAGGCTGCATACGAATTTCTTTTAGCCTAAGCACTTTTTGCTTTTTCTTTGAATCGCGGACTTTTTTCTCGTTTTCGAATTTAAATTTACCATAATCAAGAATTTTAACTACAGGCGGAACAGCCTGAGGCGCAACTTCCACAAGATCAAGTCCCATGGAACGGGCAATTTCAAGCGCTGACTGAGTAGGCATGATTCCCTGTCGCTCCCCCTCGTCTCGAATGAGACGAACTTC
This sequence comes from Treponema sp., assembly GCA_031283905.1. GTDB lineage: Bacteria > Spirochaetota > Spirochaetia > Treponematales > Breznakiellaceae > JAIRKH01. The sequence goes on from JAITAW010000091.1 coordinate 9,572, forward strand.
CCTCACTCTAATTTGTTCATTGATCCGCAAATCTTTTTCTGACAACTGCCCTTCCTTATGGCGTATAATATAATGGCTTGCGCGTTGCGCCTGTACTATCATCGTCCAAGTATCGCGCAATTAAACCATCTCCTAGGGGAATTGAACCCCTGTTGTCGGGATGAAAACCCGATGTCCTGACCACTAGACGAAGGAGACGTTCACCGAGATTTTCCCATCGGGACATATATAAATTATCCTTTCTGGCGCACCCGTTGTAAAACCGTTGGGAAAAACTTCGTTATTTTGAACCTATACATCTGTAATCTACCTGATTTTCTTTTTTATGTCAAGTAGGTTGTCAGTAAAAAAATTATATTTTTCTCAGCGTATTTCTCTACCTTTAAAAAATAATGCGCGGCGGCTGTCTATTGGCTCCGCGCTTGCGTGAGTCTGCGCCACGTCTTCATCCGGCCATCGGCTTGACAACCAGTACCGCCCATTGTTTTTGATCCAAGGCCGAATCGAACGGCCGACCTGCCGCTTAGGAGGCGGCCGCTCTATCCCCTGAGCTATTGGACCTTTTTGTAAGTATATCATCAGAAACGAGGCTTTTGTCAAGACATTTGTTAGACGTTTGCCGGACGCCCGTCACAAAGCAATCGGTGCCACGAGCGGCGTGTCATCCGCCGAGCAACCGCGCAATGCCGGACATTTTTTTCCTGTCTACAAACGTGCCGTCCACATCAAGCACTTCACGAGCGGCTTTGTTGCCGAAACTCGCGCACTCGCCAAACGATTTGTCACGCAGCCACGCGCCCAGAAAAGCGGCGCAAAAAGCATCGCCCGCGCCGGTGGTCTCATTAGGGATAACGGCAAGCGTGTCCTCCCGGTGGACATTGCCGCCCGCGAACACCATCGCGCCCTTCGCGCCGAGTTTCACCGCAATAACCGGAAACAGATCATTGGCGAGCTTCTGGAAAAAGGTCTGCATTTTTAACGGGAGCGGATTCCTACGCGCAAAAAGCCAATCCATAAAACCAGCCGGTTTTTCTTCATTGTTATCCGTATCCCCGGAAACGCGCCGGTAGAACGCGTCCGCTTCTTCCTGATTCATAAAGAGCAGGAGCGGGTACTCCTTGCAGTACCGCATGATGGCCGGGGCGTACATCCCGGCCATCCCAACCGAGCCGACGTCAATGGCGACCACGGTGCCGTATTCGGCGGCAAGCTCAAGGACGCGGCTCACCAGAGCCTCCCTGTTTAGAATATAGCCGTCTATTACCACAATCCGCGCCCGCCTAATCGCGTCTTCCCTCACGTCGCCTGCATCAAGAAGCTCGGCTGCGGAAATGGACACGGCGGTAACGTTAGGCTCGCCTTCGCGTTGCAGGAAAACACATGCGCCGGTCGGCTTCCGCTCTTTTATCAAGAAAAGCGTGACCCCCGCTGCCCGCATTTCCCGCTCAAAAACTTTCGCAAACTCATCATCTGGACCAACCGCGCCCATATACCCCGCGCGGATTCCAAGAAGAGCGGCGACCTTGGCGACATTCGCGGCTCCGCCGCCGGAAACCACATTGCCGTTGGGAAACCGCTCGAGAATTTCAAACAACTCCTCATATTCGATATGGCGCGGCTTGGTTATACCGAGCTTCCTGAATTGCTCATTGTCGACCTTTACAAAAATATCGACAAGCGCGTTACCGATGCAGAGCATTTCCAGCTTTTTATCTTCATCATCCACATGTAATTCCGGCATGAGCATCTCTGCGCCCTACTTAGGCAGCGCTAAAATCTTCTCCAGTTCCGGCAGTTTCTTCAAATCCTCTTTCAACCCTTCGGCGCGGGTCCTGTTCACGTAATCCTTGCTCTGGAACGAATAGGTAAACCTCGTATGAACATCGTACGTACCCGCCATAAGCGCGTATGCGTCCTCGGTCATTACGAGTTCCTCATCGGTCGGGATGATGAAGATGGGAATTGCAGAAGAATCCGCGGAGATGCGGGTCTCGGCGTTGCGGGTATGGGCAAGGGCGTTCTTCGCCGGATCGTAGACAATGCCCAATCCTTCAAGCCCTTCAAGGAACTTCTTGCGCATGAAGCCGGCGAATTCGCCCACGCCTGCGGTAAGCACCACGGCGTCCACCCGCCCAAGCGTCGCCATATACGCGCCGATGTACTTCTTCACGCGGTGCGCCTCCATATTCTGCGCCAGCATAGCGCGAGTATCGCCCTGCTCAACGGCTTTTTGTATATCGCGCCGGTCATTGTACGCGCCGGTAATGCCCAAAAGTCCGGACTTCTTGTTCAGCGCACTCTCCATTTCCGCGGCGCTCATACCGGTTTTCCTCATCACATAGAACGGCATAGCCATATCCGCATCGCCGGAACGGGTTCCCATCACCAGCCCTTCAAGCGGAGTGATGCCCATGCTCGTATCAAAAGAACAGCCGTCCTTAACCGCGCACACGGACGATCCGTTCCCGATATGGCAGATGATAAGGTTCGTCCCGAAAGGCTTCCTGCCGAGGATCACGGACGCCCGTTTCGCCGTGTACAGGAAACTCGTACCGTGGAACCCGTATTTCCGTACGCCATACTTCTCGTACCATTCATACGGCACCGCGTACATAAAAGAAGCCGCCGGCATGGTCTGATGCCACGCCGTATCCATAACCGCGCAATGCGGCGCATTGGGCAACACCTTCTTCGCCGCCTCAATGCCCATGATATTCGCCGGGTTATGGAGCGGCCCCAAATCCCGCACCTCGTTAAAAGCCTTCATTGCATCATCGTCAACGATCACGCTCTTGGTGAATTTGCCGCCTCCATGCAATACCCGGTGTCCGACAGCCTTGATAACGCCCATATTTTTAATGACCCCGCGTTCGGGATCGGTCAGCAACTTGATAATAAGGTTCACCGCATCGGTATGGGTTGGGCAGTTCTGATGGAGGGTGTACTCCTCTTTGCCTTTTGCCTTATGCGTGATAAAAGACCCGTCAAACGTAACCTTTTCCACGATGCCCACAGCCAATACATCCTTGCCCTCCCAATCGTACACTTGATACTTTGCCGATGATGAACCGCAATTCAATGTTAAAATAACCATACATTCTCTCCTATAGCCACAAAACAGGCGGGTTTATTTTACTATGATACGCCGAATGATGTCTAGGGCGTGTTCACACAACGCAAAGCAATGCAAATACAAGCGAGATAGATAAAAGCGGAAAAGATACGGGCAAGCTTGTCATAGCGGGCGCGAATCTCTCGAAATCCTTTCAGCCGCCGGAAAAACCGCCCCGCCTCTTTCCGCCTTTTATAGCGTTCTTTGTCATATTTCCACGGATGAACCCGGTTCCGTTTCGGAGTAAGAAGCGGGCGCTTACGGCGGTTGACGAGACGGTGTTTCTGTACAATACTAAGCGGCCACGTATGACCATTAACTATGAAACGCCTGAAAAAATACTCCGTAGGATTGCTTAAATATTTGTCAACCTATTTCAGGACGTGACACTTACGGCGCGTGGGAGGGCGCGGTGAAAGGTACGGAACAGACACAACAAGGTGTTGAATAACCGGAGGTACAACCCGGGACACAACGTGGAGAAGTAAATCACAGAGAGTGGCGGTATCGCGTAAAACACGCTTCATGTTTGCCCGACCCTTCTCTATCGGATTAAAATACGCGGAAAGAAACGGTAACTTAACTTTACCCCTCGCGCATATTTCTTCAAGCCGTTTCTTTCGGTGGAAACTCGCCCGCTCCGTAATTATCGTACCGCCGCGTTGGACTTTTTTCAGCGGATTAAACCCAAAGCAAACGGGCCGGTTCGCCTTTGTTTGTTTTTCCCCGGCGTTTTTTCGGGGATACGTATTCAAGAGAATCGGTTTCTTCAAACTTGTTTATTCCGGCTATAATACCGCATGGAATTTTATTTTCCTCTTTTGAAATAAAACCCAATAGTAATAAAGAATCCCCGCCGCAAGCGGCGGGGTAAGGAGAAATCTTTGCGTATGTGGGGGAACAAATCCCCCACACCCCCAGTTTTTACGCCCTAAAGGGCGGGGAATTAACCCCTTTAGGGATTAAAACAAATAGCAATACATCAACAATTATCCATATTCTTACAATTTTATTTTCAAATATTTTTCAAAAAAATTTTTATTAATTATATTATCTTGCGTCATTTATATTTTTTGTCCAATGTTCATAAAAATTTTAGCACAAATTGCATATATCTATCTAATAACCTTTGCGGACTAGTTCCCTGTATTACATGAGCCGGTAGCGGGCCATTAGCTGATGATTGTCAGCGATTTTCTTTATCGGACAACGGGTTCAAATCTACGCGAATGAGCAAGCGCCACGCAACAAAACGCCGTTCCATTACCCACAGGATCGTTAAGCTCGCGAGTCCCTGTTACGAAAAGTCTATCGCGCCTTGCCAGCCGCCAACTTTCACGCCGACAAGCTGATCTTGAGTATGGGTTACATTCATTTTAGGGAGGCTTCATGCGTTGCCAATGACAGACGCGATGCTCCAATTCATGAAATCGTCTTGTTGAGAGATCCTCTTGAAAAATTATGGGATGCTTGCATGGTTTTGCGGAGCGTCCCAAAGGCTTAACGGGATGTCCCCGCAATCATTGCAGAATCGGAAAAAATGCGTTGGTGAACGCCGCGACATCTGCCGCTTCGCTTGTGTAGTGACTATTACTCTCTATGGTATAAAACTTAACTCAGGAGATTGTGCGATGCCCAAACCGATGCCTCGCCGTTTGACAGGTTGGGTAGGGCCGGGTCTTCAATACGCCTTGTAAGGGGCTTCAGGATGACACGACCGGGGATATTCTGGGAGTTGTGCCTGCGGGCGCGAGTGAACCCGCTCTTCATAACTCGTGCGCTATTTTTCGCGGAAACAGCGATTCCGCCCGCCGCTCATATGCGCTTCAATCTTCTTCTCCTAATATAAAATTTTATTTGACTTTTCAGAAATTCTGTATTAGCATTAACATCATTACCCATGTGAACCTCGCAGGAAGGAGAGAGTGTGCCAAAAAAAGAACTGCCAAAAATTCATTTTTATGATCAGGATTTTGTAGATATTTATGACAAAACGTGGGCTTGGGTTCAAGATTCTTGGAGATCAGGTGGAGAAAAGAAAGCCGGCGGTGATAAGCCAACGGGATCTCCGATAGAAGGAGTTTTTTTTTCTTATCAGGGCAATTCGGTGGTTCAGCAAGCGGACGCCATTTTTTCCTCTTTTTTCCTCGTATACTCAAACCGAAATTTTCACGCATATCCAGGGCTGGATATATTCTATGACAGACAGGAGCTAAACGGGGCGATCCGTTCAACGTACAGTATTGAGACTGGAGCGCCCGTATCCGATGCCGACAATCCTGAGGGTATAGGTATGCCTATCTTTGCGTGGGCTGAGTTCAACCTGTACCACAAGACGGCGAATAAAAAGCGGATCAAAGAAGTCATCCCCAAAATTCACCGGTATCTTCAATGGATAGATTTGTGTTGCAAAAGACCAAACGGGTTGTATGAAGCGCCCGTTACGGTGACCGGCATGATCAACGCCCCGCGGGACGGCGCCGTTTACCCGATAGATTTTAACGCCATGATGGCGATAAACGTGCTGTACATGGCGGCGCTGACCGATCTTCTTAACGACAAGGAAGCGAGTTTCCTGTATAAAAGGCAGTATTTCGCTCTGAAAACACAAATCAATGCGCTTATGTGGGACAATGAGGATGGATTTTACTATGATATTGATATAAATGGTAATAAACTGCCCGTAAAGACCCTTGCAAGTTACTGGACGTTGCTCGCGGAAATCCCCAATGAGGATAAAGCGGAACGGCTCATTGAGAAATTGCTTGATCCCGAATTCTTCGGCACAGCTCATCCGTTTCCATCGCTTGCCGCAAATGAAAGCGCTTTTGACGAGAACGGCGGCGGATACTGCGGGTCTGTGTATCCGCATCTCAATTTCATGGTGATAAAGGGGCTTGAACGCTATCAGCGGTGGGACATTGCGCGGGAATGCGCCATACGGCATCTTTATTTTATACTGGACTCCATGGCTACGGAAGATCAGCGGAAAGGAAAACTCTGGGAAGCGTATTTGCCGAATGGAGAAGGTCATGCAATCTGGACCGATCATCCTGAATTTCCCCGCTCCCAGTACCTCGCCCATGATGCGTTGTCTACTATTTCGTTAATGATAGAAAACGTTGTGGGGCTTTTCATATCACTGCCCCGCAAGACGGTGGATTGGATCATCCCGAATATGGATATTATGGGCGTAGAGAATCTCTCTCTAAAAAAGAATTTGATCACCATACTCGCAAACAAGAGCGGCAGAGGGTGGGAGATACACATGGAAAGTGAGAAACTCTACTACTTCACCATCAACATATTGGGAAAGAAGAAAAAGACGTTGCCCATACCGTCCGGGAAATGTTCCATGTTGATAGATAAGCTGTAATTTTGGACGCTTCGCTTTAGCCGGCGTTAAATTTTTACGATAAATAGAGTAGAGAAGGTAAGATGTCAACGCAAATTAAAAGAATTGAGAAAGAGTATTTTCTATCGAGACTAGCCGCGGAACAGATTCCTGTCATATATATCTTTAATCGTCAGGATTATATTCTAAAAGTCGATAAAATTTCCACAAAAGAAATTGAGTTTGTTGCGGAAAAACCCATAGATGGATTGGTAGAGAATAAAAGGATCAATCTGATGTTTGATTACAAAGGGTTGAGTATTTCCTTTTCTACTGAAGTTAAAGATATAACAGAACATGTCATTACTACAACAATACCGGAAGCGCTTTATAAAAATTTGGCGAGATCCAGCCAGAGGATCGCCGTTCCGTCTGATCTTCAAATCAAACTGATGTCGCTGGAAGATCGCTATTCTCTTCCTTTCCCCAAATCGTCTGTATTTGAACCGCCGGACAGAGCGGCCGTTCTGCCCGGTATAGATCCTCAGAATTTCAACGCAATAGTCGCCAAAATGATGCAGGACGTGAAGCTATACGCGGACGGATGCAAGGTAGTCTATTACAACGCTACGGTTCAGCCTGATAAAACGGAAGAACGGGTTGTCGCGGAAAACGGTAAAATACTGTTTATTCCTTCGTCCGGGGAACCGTTTCCCGAGGAATTTATCTCAGAGAAAAAGTTTATAACCAAAACGATTTTCAAACGCTACTTTGAAAGCATTGGCGTGAGCGCACTTTTCCTCGATCAAACGCTTGAGCAGTTTCTTAAAGCAAAAGAGGATGAGGGTATTCTTTCCGCCTTATGGATTCCGCTTGTGTTTCAGGAGTACGTTGTAGGGTATATTTTTGTGTGGAAAAGCAACCGTATAACCGATGAAAAGGTGAATAAAAGGCTGTTATCCGAAGAATTCGCTGAAAAAATATACGGGTACGGCAAGTGTATAGTGCTTTCTCTGGAAAAACGCGGCTATTTTGAAGCTGGACGTATGAAAGATCGTGTTATCAATGGCAAGATCGCCGATATAAGCGCGTCAGGTTTGCGGTTTGCGGTTCCTAATTCCTTTGTCTTCCAATCGTTGCAGCCCGGCGTTGAGCTTGCCGTTACATTGCAGGCGCCCCAACGAACAATCAACGCGAAGGCGAACATCCGCAGGCGGTATAAAGAAGGAAGTTTGGTGTACCTCGGGTGCGGATTCACAGATATAACGCCGGATGACAGCCGATTCCTGTTTGAAATTATTTATGGCAAGCCGGCTAATTCTGTCGCTGAAAATCTTATTGCCGGCAATGTCTGAATTTTAATGGAAAGTACTGCGGGGACGTTGTCAATCCGTCTTGTCGCCGTTTTGGAGATAGGCTCCACCGGCATACGGCTGTTGATTGCGGAAATCACCGGCAAGGGCGAATGGAGAGCCGTTGACAGCGCGGTTAAACCGGTTGTTTTGGGCAGGGATGTGTTTACCTCTGGGCAAGTTTCCCATTCATCGCTATTGGAATGTCTTGCGGTTCTGCGGAATTTTCAGGAACTGCTTAAGGGATGGGGCATCGCTGGCGGCGATGTACACCTTATAGCGACCAGCGCTCTGAGAGTAGCCCGCAATCGGGAGATGTTCGCCGACAGGGTCTATCAGAAAACCGGGTACCGGCGTACCATCGTTGAAGGCCTTGAAGAGAACAGGCTCATGTACCTTGCCGTGCGCTTTGCCTTAAAACAGATCAAAGGCTCATCCGGCGTTCCGGCCGGCGACAAAAACGAAACAAGCACTCTGCTTTGGCGGGGAAACAGCATCATCATTGACATAGGCGGCGGATCCACGGAGATTATGCTGTTGCGACAGGGAAAAATGGTCGCCGCGCACAGCGTCCGTCTGGGTAGCATCCTCATGGCGCAGCAATCCCTGTATACATGCGGCTCTGAATGGTCAAGAGAACGGTATTTGACCGAGGGAATCAAGAACACGCTTACCTTTCTGAAAGCGGAAATGGACCTTTCCCAGATTAAAACGTTTGTTGTCACCGGTTCTGACACCCGTATTGCGGCCTCTTTAATAGGGAGTGAATACAATAAAAATAGCAGTGTAATAGACAGGGAGAAATTTCTTTTCTTTGTCAAAAAAATACAATACTATACGGTCGAAGAGTGTGTGCAAAAACTGCACATTACTTACGGCGATGCGGAAGGTTTTGTTCCCGGACTTTTGATTTACAAGGGTTTTCTGGAGCAGACCAAAGCCGATCAGGTAGTGGCGCTTGGCGTTTCCCTCCGTGAAGGTTTGCTCATTGATCTTGCCATGGGTTTTGACCCCGAATTACAGGAAGAATTCTTCACTCAGATCATTGCCTCCGCGATTAATCTTGGACGAAAATACCATTTTGATGAGGCGCACGGGCGCCATGTCGCGGCTTTGAGCAAGATTCTTTTTGATGCGCTTGTCCGTGAACACGGCTTAAATCGCCATGAACGGCTCCTTCTGGAGATCGCGGCGTTGCTTCACGATATAGGCATGTTTATCCGCGGGTCAAACCATCAGAAACATAGTCAATATATTGTGGCAAATTCGGAAATTTTTGGGATTCACCGCGAAGAGTTGGAGATTATAGCCAATGCGGTCCGCTATCATCGCGGCGATCAGCCTTCTTCGGAAGACATCGCTTTTATAGCCCTGCAACGGGAAGAGCGCATAGTGGTGTTGAAGCTCGTTTCCATCCTGCGTGTCGCGGACGCCCTTGACCGAGGACACTCTCAGCGGATACAAAACATCACGATTGAACATAAAAGTGAAAGTATTGTCATCCACACCAACGGCGACATAGACAGAAATCTGGAACGCGCCAGCTTGGAAAAAAAAGCGAATATGTTTCAAAATGTTTTCGGCTACAAGGTAGTGCTGATATGAAGAACGCGCCGCGCCTTCATGCCCATTTACAATCCGTATGCATTCAATATAGGCAGGAAAAGCAACAGCATACGCCCAATGGATCAGCAAAACGCCTTGTAATGCGACACTCCACGGGAGGGTATTTAAGATGAGAGGGAAATCTTATCGGGTACATTTACGAAGGATGAAGAAAAGCGGTTGAACGATATAGTAAGCAAGGGAGCGCATCCGGCGCATCATCAAGTTTGGATATTATTTGACAGTCTATACCCCCTCCCCATATATAAAACATCGCATGGTCGATTGTCCCGCCTGTCAATTCCGACAATCCAGTCGCCGCCGCTTTTCTTGCACTTGCCAACGGATAATCATCGTATAAATCACGTGTATTCCCCGTCCATACCTTAATACTTCTGTGTTCGCCGTTTAAGTCACCTCTGCGTAACATGAGTTATAAATCTACAATGCCGACATTGGTGAAATGTTGAGACTTCTTATGATGCCGTCGCTTTCTTTTTTTCAGCTCTTGCTCGCCAATTTGTCCGTCTTGCAAAGGGCTTTTCTCCTGCGCTGGTAATGCCGGAGTATCGCTCTTGGCGGAGACGTATCTCGCTTCCTTCTGATTGGAAGGAGACATCGGCTCGTGTTGACGGTCCCTCAGGCGGTCATTGGCAAAAAGCAAGTGTTTGACAATAACGCCATGTTCTCTATAGATAAGCTTTACCGCGGCGTCAAGGTCAAAGCGTGGCGGATTCATGGGCAACACAAAATGGCGAGCTTCATAAAAAGTCTTTTTATAATGGTCAATATGCTGCTCGTTCCAGTCTACAACCATCTCCAGATAGTCCCATATCAAAGCGGCGAGATTTTTTTTATCTTCGGATTGCTTGTTTTCCTGATTCAAGGCGGCGATCCTTTGCAGATATTTTTGACGGAATGCGGAATCTTCCTGCATGAGTTTTGATGCATTGGGTTGGAGGTATTGGTACAGCCCAAAGTTTTCAAGATTTTCAACGATCACCACCGCGCTTGAAGAACGGATGATTTTGAAAATTTCCTCGGTACGGCGCGAAGGCGAAACTTCATCGAGCAAATGCGCCTGTCGTCTGATCTTCAAACCAAGGGAAAGAGGCAGTCTAAAGCCGCTCACCGAAGCGTATTTCACTGCACGGATTATACGCACCGGATCGTCAATAAACATGGTTTTTAAAGGAATGATAGGCTTTATACGCCGGTTGCGTATGTCCTTCATGCCGCCAACATAGTCAATTACCAACTGTTTTCCGGGATCGTAAAAAAGCGCGTTGAGAGTGAAGTCGCGGCGAAGCACGTCTTCTTCTATGGTACCGAAGATGTTGCCGGTCGCGCCTTCGGCAATGGAGCGGAAGGTGGCGACCTCAAATATTTTTTCCCCGACAGCGACATGAACCAATCTGAATCTATGTCCTATGATCCGGGCGAACCGGAAGATTTTTTTTATCTGATTAGGACTTGCGGCGCTCACGATATCAAAATCTTTTGGTTTTTTACGGAGAAGCAGATCACGTACAGCGCCGCCTACGATGTAAGTTTCAAAACCGCCGGCAACAAGCCGTTCTACAATCCGTATTGCGTCAGCGTCAACATCGGCACGGTTTATACCATGCTCGCTCTGTGTGTAAACCAAAGCTTTTTTTACCGGTTTCCCATCTTTATATGTTGAATAACGATATCGCAAAGCCGCCTCTTATTCTTTTCAAGCAATATGTCGTGCCAACCAATTCGCTAAATTGTCAACGACTTCTTCTCTATTGGTTTCATTCAACGTTTCATGCCGCGCGTCCGGGTAAAGCGCAAATTCCAAGTCTTGTATACCCAGATTGCGGTAGGCGCTTGCCAGTGCCATAGGACTTTTACCCATGTCGCCGACCGGATCCGCGCTGCCGCAAAAAATATATATGGGAAGATCCCGCTTTATGTTGGAGAGGGCGTCTTTTTTATGTATCTTGTTCAAGAGAACGGTTAAATCTCTGAAAAAGCCCGCCGAACTCATATTACCGGACAGTTCATCGGCGATATAGGCATCAACTTCCCGCTCATCGCGGGAAAGCCAGTCAACTACCGTACGATTCGGCTTAAACGGACGGTTATATGGACCTAGCGCCAGTACATGAGCCAGTTTCGACCGAACTCGGTTGCCCCGAACCGTAGCGATAAGGTTCATAACCAACTTGCTGGCGGCAATGAGCAAACCGTCCGGACCACGGGTACCGGAAAGGATACATCCCGCAAGAGGAGTGTTGTTGTAGGTCTCAATATAGTTTTGTACAAGAAAAGACCCCCACGAATGTCCAAGTAGGAAAAGCGGCGTATTCGGATATTCTTTTATAATGATATTATTGATGACATCAATATCGGAAGTAACCAGGTCGACAGCGTTTTCATCCGCGCAATGCCCCAAAAGCCCTCCGTTTCCCGAATCATTTACCGAAATATCCGCAGTCTTTCCATGCCCACGCATATCCGCAACCCATACTTCGATACCTTCGGCGGCAAGCCGCTCGGCAAGCCGCTTATACCGCTCGCCATGTTCAGCCATTCCATGCACAATATTCAGTACGGCACGAACTTTTCCGTTTGGAGACCAGCGTCGAACCAACAGTTTGGCGCTGTTAGCAACCGTTATCCATTGTTCATTTTTTCGCATTTCATCCATACAATTTTCTTTGCGCTTAAAATGCCGCCTTGTGGGGAGAGAAGGATTCGGACCTCCGAAGGCTGAGCCAACAGATTTACAGTCTGCCCCATTTGACCGCTCTGGAATCTCCCCAATAACCTATCTTATTCTATCTGGTTGAGCCATCTCTCGGGTTCGAACCGAGGACCTCATGATTACAAGTCAGGTACTCTACCAACTGAGCTAAGATGGCATTAACTAACGTTTATACAATAACAAGGAAAATAGCTTTTGTCAAGAGGTTTCTGAAAATTTACCACAACATATTAAAAACCTGTGACGCATGCTATTTAGGCAGTTTTTATAGAAAAAAACATCAGTACGCTTGGAGTCAACACTATGTCGTGTTCACACAACGCAAAGAAATACAAATACAAGCCGGATAGATAAAAGCGGAAAATATACGCGCAAATTTGTCATAGTGGGTGTAAATCCTGCGAAAAACCTTGAGCCGCCGGAAAAACTCTTCCTCTTTCCGCCTTTTATAGACTCCCCTCCCGTGCGAAACGCCGTTTTGCCGTCATACTCCCGTGGATGAACACGGTTCCGACTCGCCGGTACTACAGGATTGACCCCCCGCCTCCCCGGCCGTAAGCCGGGTTCGTCCGTCTTCATACGCCCTATCCGTCAACAGAGTACAAGAACGTATACTTCCCCCGCCGTGATGTCGTGTATCTTCGTGTTCCATCCTCCCCGACTCTTCCCTATCCCCTGTCAGCCGTTTTTTTCCGCTCCACACGCGTCCGGATGTGTTTTGACCATTGTCGCATCAAGAGCGCATACTTCCCCGATACAATCACTCTCTCCCCGCCCAATACTCTTATACGCCCCTTCCGGCCCGTCCTTTTCCGTCCGCCGCTTCAACCGGACATAGATTACGCACCAATTTCCAAACGTTTTAGGCAAACCTCGCCGCTTACAGCCATTTTCGTACCGGTATACGGGCGCGTTAAGCTTTGAGCAAAATCGGTGAAAATCCTCGGAAACCACCTGTTTTGTGATCCAGAAAAACGCGAAGCCACCCGGCAAACCGTCCCCTTATCCCTTACTTTGGGTCAATCCAAGTCCCGTTAAAACGGCATAGCGCATACAGTGGTAAAACACAGGGAAAGAGTCAGCGCCGCTCCTTATTTTGGTTCTCCTTGTCTGTCCTTTTCCCCAAACAATCCCTCGTTTTCAGAATTATCTTCTTCCCGTATATACTCCTATCATCGCCTTGCTCTCCCGTATACCCGTCATAACCGGAACGCCCAGGTAAAGCAGGGGATTGTCGCGCCGGCACATCCGAAAAGGCGGTCTCCTATGAAAGCCGACTTCCCTGTGTTCTATGTAACGCAGGTTGTAAGGTTTTTCTACCGGTTCATCTTTTTATCTCAAGAACGTGTAACTCACAAGTTAAAAAACAAGCGTATTGACAACTTATGCGGAAGTTATAATAATTATACCATGACTATTTTTCCTGTTGAGAATCACCGCAACCGCGAAGGCGGAAATCTTGTATATCCGGTATATTCACGGCGGTCAGGCGGCTTGTCCATAGGAATAAACCTGTCCCCCGATAAAAAAGTATGTTTTTTCGACTGTCCTTACTGTGAAATTTTTCCTTTTACAACCACCGCTCAGTTTTCTGTAAAAATCATGAAGGACGAACTGATATATGCCGTGAACAACGCGCAATGCCGCGCCGTCCGGATACAGGATATGTGCTTTTCCGGCAATGGGGAACCTACCTTGTCGCCTCATTTTGAAAAAGCATTGGAAGCCGTCCACGACATTCAAAAAAAGGCGGCGCCGGAAGCGAAGCTCGTGGTGATCACCTGCGGAGCGGGCTTACTCCGGGACGATGTTTTTTCGTGTTTACAGAACGCAACGAATTCCTACGGGCTTGATGTATGGCTCAAACTTGATGCCGGCGATGAAGCATGGTACCGCGTCATCAACAAATCGGCGATCCCCTTTGACTCACTCATCGCAAAAATAAAAGAATTCGTGCGGAGATCGCCGATGACGCTTCAAACCATGCTGTGCTCGGTCCGAGGAACCTTGCCTTCGGATGCGGAAGAGGATGCGTGGAACGCTCTTGCGCTTGAATTGGCTCAAACCGGCAATGTCAGGCAATTCCAGCTTTATGGAAAGGCGCGTCCTTCAGCGGAAGATCGTTTTGCGGAAGCCGCTCCGGCTTCCTACCTTGAAAAAAGGGCGCAAACCTTGAAAGAAACGCTTACCCGCGGCGGCGTTGAGGTTCCGGTTTCAATATACACATGAAAATCATACCGTTCATTAAACAAATCGTCATTGCGTTTCTTTTCGCAAACCCCTTCCGCATCTTCTGCTTATCTTTCAACGATCCGGGCGATCTGAAGCAGCTGGCCGCCGCCATAGTTGCGGACATGAGCGATGAGCAGGTTTTGGCGCAGACGCTCATGCTCGGCTGGGTCGGGGCGGATCCTTCTCCGCTCATCATGGACTGGATACGAGACAGGAATCTCGGCGGGGTAAAAATATTCGGGTGGAATACGAGCGACACCACGCGGCTTGCCACAACCGTAGGCGAACTTCAAAAAGAGTCGCTCAAGGGCGCGTATCAAATACCTCTCCTTGTGGCTACGGATCAGGAAGGCGGGTGGATCAGGCATGTAAAAGGCGCGACGAGTGAAACGCCTGGCAACATGGCGATAGGCGCGTCGGGATACCCGCAGGACGCTTACCGGGCGGGGTACTACATTGGCAGAGAATTGGCGCTTCTGGGCATCAACATGAACTTCGCGCCCACGGTCGATCTTTATACGAACCGCAACTCGGCGCTGATTGGTCCACGGGCGTTTGGCGCGGATCCGGCGGCGACCGGCATCCTCGGCGCGGCGTTTATGAAGGGACAGCTTGCCGCCGGCGTCATTCCAACCGCAAAGCATTTTCCCGGACATGGGGATACAGACCTTGATTCGCACGGCATCCTTCCAAAAATCGATGCGAGCCTTGATGTGATTTGGAATCGGGAACTCGTTCCTTACCGGATGCTCACGAAGGAAAACCTGCCGGCCGTTATGAGCGGACACCTCGCTTTTCCCAACACGCAAGCAGGAGAGACGCCGGCGTCTCTTTCATCGTGGTTTTTGAACGACATCCTACGTGAAAAGATAGGTTTTCAAGGGCTTGTTATTACGGACGACCTTATGATGAACGGGGCTACCATGAGCGCCGGCAGCCTTTCTAAAGCGGCGAAACAGGCGCTCGCCGCGGGAAACGACATCATCATGCTTTCAAAAACGCCGCTTTTGTTCGATCCGGTATGGACGAGTCTCCTTTCTTCAATGAAAGAAGAGCCGGAATTCAGAGCGCGGGTGCAAGACGCGGCGCGGCGGGTGTTGGAAGTGAAGCTGATGTATATGAGGGGCGAAAAAGCAGTCCCCTACATTCCCGATATAGAAAAGCTCAAAGAGAACCTGCCCGATCCCGAAGGCGTTGCCTTTTTTCTGGATCTGGCGGCCCGGAGCGTAACGGTGATAAAAGACGCGCCCTTCCCTCTGTCGCCGAAAGACGCGGGAAATGTACTCCTTACGGGGCAGTACCTTGAATTTTTCAAGCAGGGGAAAGCCGCGTATCCAACGGCAAAATCTTACTGGTATTCGGCAGATTTTGGCATCAACGATTTTCTGATGTATGCCGGAGCGGCGGATACCATCATATTCTGCCTTTCCGATGCCGCAGGGCTGCGTTTCTTGAACGCGCTTGCGCCGCTCAAGAAAAAAATTATTGTGTTTTCCGTATTGACCCCCGTGTATCTGGATAAAACTCCCTGGGTGGACGGAGCCATAGCGGTGTATAGTTATGCAAATGAATCATTTGTCGCCGGCTTTTCCGTGCTGATAGGACGCATCGGCGCGTACGGAAAATTGCCATTTTCCCTCAACGAGCCGCGGTGGGTCGCTCCGCAGTGATGTTCTTGGAAAAATTTGAAAGAAAGAGAAAATCCGCGGCGGAGGAATTGCAGATTATGGATTTTCTTGAAAAAAAGCTGCCGTTCTCGGTCGCGGCGTACGCGAAATATCTGCGTACTCATATGGAGCGGGAGAAAGAAACGATTCGTACGTGGGCACTGAAAGAAAACGGCGTTATTCAGGGAGCGATAGTACGGAACGGATTCACCGTGTATCCTGTTTTTGACGATGAAGTTAAAAAATTTGAAAAAATTTTTTCTTTTTTTTTCAAAGAAAATCTTATGGACGCGACTCGGCTTGCGTTTCACGGAAAAGCCCGCGATGTTGAGGTTTTGGAACACTATGCGAAGGAGGCCGGATTACACCCTGTTGAACATATTGTCTATGATTTTATGACGGCCGCCGCCGCGCCGCCGCTACGGGAACTATATGCGTGTCCCCCGGGACTCATTGTCCGGCAACCCGGCGTATCCGATATTGACAAACTTTTTCCGTTGCAGGCAGGCTATGAACAAGAAGAAGTCCTGCCAAAAAACGGGAAATTCGATCCCGCCGTGTGCCGTATGCTCATAGAACGCCTTGTCAAGCATGAGCGTATTTTGATTGCGGAACTCGGCGGGCGGATTGTGGGAAAAATCAATACAAACGCAGTTACGCCCTCGTGGGTTCAGATAGGCGGAGTGTATGTCCATCCTTCATACCGGCAAAGAGGCATAGCCACACGCATGACCGCCGTTTTTGTGCAAGGACTGCTTGACGAAGGCAAACAGGCAAGCCTTTTTGTCAAAAAAGAAAAGCCCGTAGCCCGCAACGTGTACAGCAGAATCGGTTTCAGAGTCGCGGGTGACTACAGGATTACTTATTATTGAATGACATTGAAAATCTAGCGACTATTGGAAAAGGCGTTTGCGGTGTATGGAATCACAACCCCCAGAACGGTCAATTACGCGCTTGCGTTGTCCGGGTTCGCGGCATCATGCCCTTAACCAAGCGAATTCCTCGGCATGGATGCGTAAATTGCGCAGGGCGCGGATTTCTATCTGCCGTACGGTCTCCGGCGAGATCCCCATTTTATCACTGATGCCCTTGAGCGTATAGGGAGCTTTTGAATTGAGCCGATAGCGGCTCATAATAACGAGCCGCTCGCTTTCTTTCAGGTTGTCCAGAATGCGTAGGGCGTTTTGCTTTACCGTCTTTCGTACAAATTCCCGCTCGGGATTGTACGTATAATCCTCACACATTTCAAGGGCTGTCGCGTTTTCACTATTTTCTGAATCCGAATCAAGGGAGACAAGTTCATTGGTCATA
>JAITAW010000105.1 GCA_031283905.1 Treponema sp.
CATGGTTGGTAAAATGTGGGTGGAGTGAGCCGCAGGAACGAAGTGACCTAGGCGAACAACCCCGAGCCGCCAACGGCGGCGAAGCATATACAGTCCTGTTACGCGGCGTTGGAGCGTACAGCACTTTTTATTATTATATTCGGACAATTTTATAAAATCTACTTCAAGATTTATATATCTTTCTCTATTTTATTTTGCGTTACGTTTTCATAATTTTGGCCTTACCTTAAACTAATACTAACTCATCTTGTTACTAAGTTAATACCAATATCATAAGCTTTCTTGCAATCATTGGGAAATACGTTTTCCTTCACATTTCTCTTTTTTTCTTCATCAAAGTTTGACGCATCATATTTTGCATAATCATTAAATTGATATGTATCGTAACTTAAAAGTTGGGTTGTGTAGCCGCCAAACCTTTTGAGAACACCTGTATTCATTAAATATATATAAAAAAATAATTTGGACTGTACCTTTGTTAGGTTCATTGTATAGATAAAAGCCCCGTTCTTTTTATTAGTAGTATGCCAGTGTTTTTTATTACTATATGAAATATTCATGAATGCAAATCGTTCAATAAACGAACGCATCATTCCGGTCACATCTCCAATATAAATTGGAGAACCTAACACTAAAGCATCGGCTTCCATAACAGGGGCAAGTTCATTCTGTAAAGCACATGTGCCAATATATGATGTTTCTTTTCGTTTGCAAGCAAAACAGCTAACACAGCCTTGATATCTAATATCTATCTAAATGTATCAATTCGGTTTCCGCGCCTTTAGATTTAGCACCCTCTAACACCGCGTTAATCAATTTCACTGTATTAGCCCCTTTACGAGGACTGCCATTAATAGCAATTACTTTTTTCATTTTGTCCATGATAAACTCCTTATATTTTAACCATACGTGTCAATATTTTTTCAACACAATTTTCCAAAAAATTCAAAAAGATTGCGCATAACGTTCCGCCGGTATTTACGCCGGCGGCGTTTCCGACGGGACTTCAAATGAGATGTCCTCAAGGCTCCGTTTGAGGCCGGCGCCGGGTAAAAAGGCCAATTTCACGCCCTTGACGCGGCGGGCGGTAAGTTCTTCAGGGGTCGCCGCGCCTTCACTGGAAACAGATATGCGGAAGGAGCCGAAACCTTCAAGGTTTACCGACTGCCCCAGTTTGAGGAATGTCGGCAAAACCTCCGCCAAATTGGAAAGAACGCTCCGCACGTCTCCCAAAGAAAGCGCAGACCGCCCCTCGATTTCCTTTGCGATTGCCTGCATTCCCACGCTTCCCGACTTTTCCTGCGTGAGATACCATTTCGCCTGTGTCATATCCTGTGGGTTTTTCCGCAGGACTTTTCGTAGCCAAAGCGCCATAAATTCCTCCATACGGGATTAAGATAGGGTATTGTAGCATGGTTCATTCATATACGGCAATATGGTTATGGTAAGAACCGCTGGTTTTTGAAAAATATACGGCGGTTTCAAAAAACCAAGCGTCCGTTTTGAAAAACCAAGCGTCTATTTTGTAAAATTAAACGTCCGTTTTCAAAATCAAACTGTTTAGATCGCCTTCTTTTTTTTGAAATTTGTATACAAAATCATACAACAACCCGGCGGCTATCCGCAAAACTCAATTACGATTTGCCACGGTTATGCGGGCCGCGATTGCGCGGTCTCGTCCGTATGCGGAAAGCCTTATATATCGGGGAAACATAAAGATTATATCGCATTGAGCGTACCGCACGTTTGTAAACTCCGTCTTTACAATCCTCCCTTCTATGATTATTATAGTGGCATGCAACCTGTTATAGCTCCATCCCTGTTGTCCGCGAATTTTTCCAATTTTTCCTTCGCGGTAGATTCTATCAAATGCGCTCGTGCGGACTGGGTGCATTTTGATGTAATGGACGGTAACTTTGTTCCGAACATCACATTCGGACCCAAAGTGGTCTCTGACCTTCGTTCAAAAAGCGATCTCGTCTTTGATGTGCATTTAATGATGGAAAAGCCCGAAAGAATGGTACCTCATTTTATTGACGCGGGCGCGGACAATATCACGTTTCATGCGGAAGCCGCGGTACACGCGCATCACCTCTTAAGCATGATCCGTTGCAGCGGGAAAAAGGCGGGACTCGGCATTGTGCCTACAACTTCGGTAACAACCATTGAAGAAGCGTTGCCGTTTACAGATATCATACTGGTGATGACAGTCGATCCCGGTTTTAGCGGACAGAATATGATCCCCGAATGTCTTGAAAAGGTAAAGAAGCTGGTGAAAATCAGGGAGGAACGGGGGATCTCTTTCCAGATTTCAATAGACGGCGGCGTACATGCGGCGAATGTGCGTACGTGTCTTGATGCGGGAGCCGACATCCTTGTTACCGGTTCGGCTTTTTTTGACGCCGAGGACAAATCGGCATTGGTAAAACATTTAAAGGGGCGTATATGACAAGCATGAAAAAATCCCCGTTTCTTTTCATGGTGTTTTTATTGGCAGGCGGCATGGCTTTTTCTCAAAACGGCGCCGGCGGTTATGGCGAGGTTCCGGCTACTTCGTCCACGGCGTTTTCTTCCGCGTTCCAACAGGGAGTCGCGCTGTATGGGCAGGGCAAATGGATAGATGCGGCTGTGAAATTTCGGGAAGCGCAAGGAGCCGCCGCTACCGGCGACGAACGCGCCGAGGCGGTGTATTGGCTTTGTCTTGTGGAAGAAGCCGGCGGCGACTTTGAAAGCGCCATAAGAAGTTTGGATATTTTAGAAAAAACAAATGGTGGCGCAAGCCGTAAAGAGGAGATTCCTTATCTCAAGGGGCGGGCTTTTTATTCGCTTGGGCGTTACGATGAAGCCATCGTACTTTTGAAAGGCTATGCCGACCGTATATCGGCTGATTCCGCCGGCGCCAGTGCGCAAAAATCCGCCGCGCTTTACTGGACGGGCGAGTGTCTTTTCGCGCTTGGACAGCTTGACGCGGCTCAAGACGTATTTTTTATGATCACCCGGCAGTATCCGCAAAGCGTGAAATATGAGGCTTCGGTTTACCGCATAGCGCTTATCTATCAAAAAAAAGTGGAGCAAGAACTTCTTGAGCTTTTGAGACGGAGTCATGAAGAAGCCCTTAAAACCATAGAGGAATATCAGCGGAGGGAACGCGGCTATGCGCAGGCGCTTATCGCGTATCAAAAGCGGATAGCGGCTCTAGAGGCAAGTTTGCGTGAGGCGGGTATTGACGTAAACAACGCAGACAACGATAAATAGCACATGCGCGCGGACTTACTAACCAAGTCAAGCCGTTTTCTCCGTCAAAAGAAATACGCGGAAGCCATACGGATGCTGGAGCCTAACGTTCTTTTATACCGGGACTCTTTCAAATACCATTATATACTGGCAATGGCGTGTTTATATTCGGGTGATTTTGGCGGAGCTTTCACCTATTTCAAGCGGGCGCGTGAAATCAAGCCGCGAGACCCTTCGGCGTTGCTGGGGTTCGCGGCGCTCTATATGCGGAGGCGGGAGACCGACCGCGCATTGGACCTGTATCTGGAAACGCTTGATATAGATCCGAATAACAAGACGGCAAAAAAAGCCCTGAAAATAATTCGAAAGTATTCGGGAACCGATTATTTGTCCGACTGGATCGATGCCGGAAGATTTTCCCGCCTTTATCCTCCTTTGCCAAAAGTCCGGAGCAATCCGGCGCGTATTATTGTTTCTCTTGTTTGTGCGGTCGCTGTTTCTGTTTTGGCATATGGGGCGCTCATCGGCTTAAAAGTGATGCCCCTGCCAGAAAACACGCTTTTTAAGCGGGCTTTCAAAACAACACCGGGAAGGAATGGGTGGATGGCGACCTCTCTTGATCAAGAGGATCGGGACAGTCCGGTGGAAACAGGCGGCAGCTACCGGTATATTTTGACCCGTTCTCAAGTGCTGAGCATGTACGAAGATGCGCGAAAATTGTTCACCACGTACAACGATGAGAAGGCGAAAATTTTTCTCA
This sequence comes from Treponema sp., assembly GCA_031283905.1. Lineage (GTDB taxonomy): Bacteria > Spirochaetota > Spirochaetia > Treponematales > Breznakiellaceae > JAIRKH01. The sequence continues at coordinate 3,995 of JAITAW010000105.1, forward strand.
ACCGCATTATTGAGTCAAACGCATCCGAATCGATCAGAACGAAAGCCGGTCTCCTTATCTCATATATGGATGTTCCCGGATTCGATACGCTCAAAGATCGCATCAGTTACCGCGAGGTTATGGAAGACCCGGTTTTGTACCGCGATTGTTATGTGATATGGCGGGGTATGGCGACCAACCTCGCCATTGAGCAGAACAGCACCTCGTTTGATTTTCTCGTTGGATACGACACCCGCACCAAGCTGGAAGGGCTTGTGCCGACCTTGTTCAATTTTTCGGTCGGGGTGAGTCCTGAAAAACCGCTTGAAATACTGGGTAAAATCGTTCCGTTACAGGGCGGGGATGCCATCCAGCTTGAAGGCACGGCGATCCACCAAATAGGCATATTGGGACGCTAAAAGGGGATAAAGCGCAGAGCGCCGCAGCCGGGCGGCCTCAATGTATATCAACAAGAATTCGTTCTAAAAAAGGCAAAGCCTTCGCTTGCGCTCGCCTGCGGCGCACTGGCGTTGCGTCCGTCCTTTCCAATGAATGGGTTGTCAAGGTACAAACAACACGCTATACTTTTGCCTATGCGCTCATTTGAAGTAGTATCTCCTTTTGAACCCGCAGGCGATCAGGGAGAAGCCATAGCGGCGTTGATCGCCGGCATCAAGAGCGGGGATCGGTTCCAGACGCTGCAGGGCGTTACCGGTTCCGGCAAGACCTTTACCATGGCGAAGGTGATAGAGGCGGCGCAGATGCCCACGCTTATCGTAAGCCATAATAAAACCCTCGCGGCGCAGCTTTTCCGTGAATTCAAGGGTTTTTTCCCCTACAATGCGGTTGAATATTTTGTTTCGTATTATGATTATTACCAGCCGGAAGC
>JAITAW010000167.1 GCA_031283905.1 Treponema sp.
CCCCCCCCCCCCGCCTCCCCCCCCCCCCCCCCCCCCCCCCCCCCCCCCCCCGCCCGCCGCCCGGCCCCGCACCGTATACGGTTTGATTGGTCGTTTTATTCATTTTTTATCAAGTCTCCTCGTGGATTAATCTAAAGAAACTATATGCCATTTCACAATTAATAGTCAAGCCGCCGCAACGCATCATCAAAACTGTTACCGAAAAGAACCCGCGCCTCACATTGAAAATGGCGTCCGACCTTGTTTTTCGGGTGACGAAATTGAGCCAATTCCGAGGCAGTCATGGAAGCCGCGATGCTTCTATGACTGCGCCCTATCGAAAGGTTCGGAACAGAACACGGATTAAAGGTAACAAGGAAAGTTTTATAACCTAAGTACCGCAGGGTGGCAAAAGGTTCTGGCGGACGCAACACGGCTTTCCTCGAAAGAGGAAAATAACCGCACACTTAATGCAAGCGCCATAAAAACACCCTGTAAGCAATTACAGGGTAAGGAAGCAAATTAATGAGCCGCACGGGATTCGAACACGTGACCCACGCCTTAAAAGGGCGTTGCTCTACCAACTGAGCTAGCGGCCCCTACTGTGAAAGTAGAATGATACTTTAACAAACTCTTAATAAAATGTCAAGAGCCTGCGAGTAGCTTTTTTAATCCCAGAACGGCTCATATCCGGCGGGGTGGGGAAACGGGTGCGCCTTCTCGTAGCCTTCGGCAATATCCAACAGCGTCGCCTCCGAAAAGGCGCGTCCCAAAAGCTGAATCCCCACGGGCAAACCATGTTCCACAGACACGGGGAAGGAGAGCGCGGGCAGGCCCGCGAGGTTTGCGCAACAGGTGTAGAGGTCTGCGGCTTTCTGGGCAAAGGGCGACAGGGTTGATGGTCCGCGGTCAAAGGCGCGGGTAGGAAACACGGGCAATAACACGGCGTCACAGGTTGCGCCGCCGCCTGCGTAGTCCGCGCCGCCAAGCAGGGCTTCAAAGTTTCGCCGTATGCCGGCGCGGATGCGCTGGGCGCGGAGGTAGTAGCGATCCTGAAAACCGGAACGCAGGACAAAAGCGCCGAGCAGGATGCGGAGTTTAACCTCGCTGCCGAAACCGGCTTCCCGCGCCTTGTCAATGAGGTCATCGGGGTTTTCCGCCCAATCCGGGCGTTTGCCGTAGCGTATGCCGTCAAAACGCGCGAGATTCGCGCTTGCTTCCGCCGTGGCGATGGCGTAATACGCCGGTACGCCGTATTTGAGACTGGGAATCTCCACATCAACGAGGGTGTGTCCCAGAGCGGCGAGTTTTTTTTTCGCCGTCTCAAACCCCCTGCGCACCTCTTCCTCCAGCGTGGCGGCTTGCGCCGCAATGGAGAGCGCCTGCTCGCTGTCAGCGCCGCCGCTCGCGGCCGCCGCGATTGCCTTTGCCACAGACTCCGCCGGCAGTACGCCGATGGTTCGCGGAGCGCCGCTCTTTTCTTCCGGTTCCGGCGCTTTCGCGGGCGCTTCAACGCTGGTTTGATCGTTCTCGTCCTTGCCCCGTATAATCGAAAATACCGTTCTACACCGTTCTACGGAATCCGCAAGCACGCCGGCTGTTTCGAGACTTGAGGCGTAGGCCACCAACCCGAAACGAGACACGGCGCCGTACGTGGGTTTTAGTCCCACAACGCCGCAGAACGCCGCAGGCTGACGTATGGAGCCGCCCGTGTCCGTACCAAGCGCGAAGGGAACCAGTCCCGCGGCGACCGCAGCCGCCGAGCCGCCCGATGAACCGCCCGCGACCCTGTTTGCGTCCCACGGGTTGTTCGTTTTTTTGAGCGCCGAATTGTCGGTCGAAGATCCCATGCCAAACTCGTCAAGGTTGGTTTTTCCGATCACCCACGCGCCTTGCGCTTCCAGCTTTTTGACCACTGTCGCGGTGTAGGGAGATTTGACATTTTCCAGCAGCTTTGAACCGCAACTTATGGAACGTCCCTTCACCGCGATATTGTCCTTCACCGCAAACGGCAGACCTGACACGGTTTTTTTTTCACTTTTTCCCCTGATATTTTCGCCGGCATTACCGCGATTCTTGAAACCGCTATTTTCTATATTTTCTACCGCTTTCTCGTCAATCTCAATGAATGCGCCTATCTTTTCTTCCCATTTTTTGAAATACTCCGTATATTCCCGCATGGTTTCTTCCTTTTATAAAACGTTTGGTATCATGATGAATCTGCCGTCACGCTCCCCCGCGTTGTTTAACAACGCTTCATTGTCAAGGAGTCTTTCGCTTTGATCTTTGTCCGCGTTTTCAAAGGGCGCGTCTTGCACGGTGTCTTTACGGAAAAAATCCGAAGAGACGGTATGCGTCTGATGGGAAAGTCCGTCAATGGAAACGGAAAAGGCTTCGGCATCGTTGTTGGCGGCTTGCATAGCGGCGAAAAAGCCGAGCATCTGCTCAAACGCCGGAAACGCCGCTTTGAGTTCCTCGTCTGTAAGGTTGAGATGGGCAAGCGCGGCTGTTTCTTGTAAATCTTTTATGTTCATGCGCTCATTTTTGCATAATAGGGGGCGCATGTCAAGAGCGCCGGCGCGGAACGGACGGTTCATCACGGCGCGACTCTGCGAGTCCTTGACTCTGCGAGTCCTTGACTCTGCGAGTCCTTGACTCTGCGAGTCCTTGACTTTTTCCGTGGTTTACAGTAGTATGGCAAAAGGAGTTATTGTGGCTAAAGAAGAAGCTATTGAAGTAGAGGGAGTTGTCAAAGAGGCGCTCCCCAACACCATGTTTAGAGTAGAATTGGACAACCAAAATGGGCATCTCATACTTGCGCATCTTTCGGGCAAAATGCGCAAACATTATATCCGCATTGTCCCCGGCGACAGGGTAAAAGTCGCGCTTTCACCTTACGATTTGAGCAGAGGACGCATCATTTACCGCGAACGCTAACTGAGCAAAACGTGCTCAAAGCTTGCGCGGAGCGTGAGCAATAACTTACCTTTTCAGAATAACCCATGTCGCGCCTGATCCGCCGGTTTTGGCGGGATTATACCCGCTTTCGTCGGCACAAGGATTTTTTTCAATAAATTTCTGTACAAGATGTTTGAGAACCTCCCCGCCGTTGGAATGATTTCCTTTTCCATGAATAATAAGTACCTTTTCGAGTTTCTGCGCCAAACATTCTTGAAAGAAATCTTCAAGCGCCTTCCACGCTTTGTCCTGCGTAAGATTGTGGAGGTCAATAACGGCGTCCGGTCTCTTGCGGAGAAGGCGGGCGCGGTTTTCAGCGGCAGAGTACACGACTTCTGTATCCGCATCTTTATCGTAAATTTCATGGGTCTCAAGCCAGACGGCGAGTTCGTCGTGGGGGAGGGATGACCGCGAAAGCTGCTGTCGCGGCTGACGCCGGGGCTTTTCATCTGAAGAGGCGTCCGTTTTTTTCTTTTTTTCGCCATCCACTGCGCCCCTTTTTTCCATCTCTTCTTTATGGGCTGCTTTCAGCTTGCGCCTTTTCCGATCCCCCTGCGGAATGGCGGTCTGTTTTTCCCATGCGTCAAGAATATCGCCAAAATCCATCTAGCCGCGGCATCCTTCACGGCCGTGACTGCCGCTTTCAGTAAAACACCACATCTTCAAGCCTGACCCAGCCCGTCCGGTTGTCAAACGTTTCGACAAAAACCCAATCGCCTGAAATTGAACGCACAAAGGCGCACTGCCCTTCATTGAAATGACTCTGTATTTCGCCCCGCACTTCCGGCACATAAAAAGCGTCCGTGTCATGCAGTACGGCTTCTTTCGACTGCGTTACGCCGGCAAAGGCAAAAAAGAGCGCTGGCGACAAGGCGGTCATAACGATAATAGGAATTACTTTCCATTTCTTCTTGAGAAGACTACGCGCTATAAAAAACGAAAGAACCGTAAGAACGCACAAAAAGAGAACAAGACACAGATTTTTCGGTACCCATGGTTCATCGTGAATAGGTTCAAGGGCGACAAGCCGCTCCATATCCCGCCTTCCGCTTGCAAAAAAGGGACCGAACGTGTGATCTCGCTCTGTTTTGCGTATAACGGCGAGCGCCTCGGCTATTCGTCTTTGCCGCCATAGCGTTTTTGCCTTCTCTACACGCGCTTCTATTCCGAATACGTCCGCTTTTCTTAAAGCATACACGAGATTACCCGTACCAACAAAGAAAGCCGGGAAAGGAAGGCTAACCGGCGTGGCGGACGCGTCTTGTACGCCTTGCGCGTCTTGTACGCCTTGCGCGTCTTGCGCCGCCGCAGTCTGCGGGCTGTGGGCGGCGTCTTTTGGAGCTACCTTCAAGTGGAGTTGGGGAATTTCAAGCGTGTACCCTTCGTGTTGAAAGCGGTGACGGTTGATCGTTATTTCAGAACCTTCGAGCGGGATAAGCGTAAGGCGCAACACGATGTTACGGGCAATTTCAGCCTGTGTGAGGGGATGTTCTTCTATAATTGTATGTTCCGGCACCTCAAAACGGAAGAGGTTTTGCGGGCGTTTTTTTGCGTCATCCCACTCGTGGAGTCTCATAACAAGCTCGCCTCCTTCTCCAATGGTAAATCCGTTCTTGCCGCTTTCCCATGTAAAATACGGAAGGCGCGGTCCGGCGCCGGGATCGGCCTCCTCTATAGTAATGGGTATTTCCCCGGTAATTGCGCTCTGCTCGGGAGTCATCACTTCAAAAGGCCCGAGAGTCACCTCGGCTGCCCGTTGGGGAATAAAGGTGAATTGTACGGCGGAACGGCGCTCGCCGTCGGCAACAACGACAAGGCGCGGTTCGACCCGCACTTCCTCCAGCACAAGCTCTTCTGGAAATTCCGGCGGATACACCAAGACGGCGGGCGGATAAGGGTAATCCACCAGAAAGGTGATTGTCCACGGGACGTTGCTGACGGGCGCGGGGGATGAAAAGGTTATTTCAAGCCAGTTGTCGTCCGTCTGATCGCCGGCAGTTGTCCCGGTTTCCGCAGGTTCCGGCAAAGCGGTTGCCGCCGCGGGCGGCGTCTCGCCGGAAGCCGTATCCGCTTGGGCAAAAAGAGCGCCATGCGGCAGTAAAAGGCACGCTACAGCGTACGCCAAGGCAAGATCTAATAATCCGGACCATCTTCGGGAGCATCGTCTATCCAATTCCTGCTCTTCCACTGCTGGCGCTCCTTTTCACGTAAATATTCAAACAGCGCATCGGTTTCCACGTTTTCCTGTCCCTTCCCCGCTTTGCTTTCAGAGGCATTTTCATCGTGCCGCCGCGCCGCAAGGCTCAACTCCAGATTCCGCTTCGCATCGATGCGGCCCGGATTAATTTCCAGCGCCTGCCTGAAACAGACGGCCGCCTCATCGAACCGCCCGCTCTCAAACGCAATGACGCCGGAATTGTACCTGATGCGGTAGAGCAACTCCTGATGTTCCTGTCCGGGAGCGCTGTTGACGGTTGTTTCCGCGTCTTTGAAACGTTCCAGCGCCGCTTCCCGTTCATCCAGCGAATGGTATACGGCGCCAAGCCCGAATTCCGCGTAGGCTTTTGTTTCAGGATATGAAGCAGCTTTGAGGTATGCGGCGATAGCCTGATTTGAAAACCCCCGCATCTGGTAAAAATTCCCTTCCAATATGAGCAATTTCCCTTTCAAATCCGAACAGGACGTTATTATAAAGAAGAGAAGCGGCACTCCAATTTTTTTTACCTTGTTTTTTACCTTGCTTCTTTCTTTGTTTTTTTCCTTGGGTTTTTTACTCATGTTGACATTATTATAGAAAGAAATCATGCGTTTTTCAATAGGGCGCTATGCCTCACTGCAAAAGCGCCCCGCAAGGAAAGAAGAATGAGCAGGGGACTATACCGCAAGGCGTCTCGCAAGGGAAAAACGCTCTACAAGGGAAAAAATCGCAAAGCGTCTCGCAAGATAAAAAAGCGTCTCGCAAGGTAAAAAAATTAGATGGCGAAGCTGTCTACGATTAGGGTGATGTTTTCGATGGCGGACTGGGCGTTTGCCGCGAGGGTTGACACCTGTCCGGCGTTCTTGTTCACGCCGGCGATGGTCCGGACCATCTCGTCCATGCCGCCGGAAATTTCGCGGGAATCGGACTGGAGCCTGTCCATCTCTTGCAGCATGGCGGCGTTTCCCGCGCTCATCTCTTTTGAACCGGTTTTGACCTGGGTGGTAATGTCGTTCATTGTCTTCAGGGCGCTCAGCATCTGACCGGCGCCTTCCTGCTGCTCCCGTACCGCGCTGTTCACCTCGGAGACAAGCTTTTCAGATTCGCCTATTTTACCGACAACCTGGACGAACGCCTGTTCCAGCGCTTTTGACCCCTTGGCAATACTGTTGATACTTCCGGTGATTTGCTTTAACTCGGCCTTGATCTTCTGAGGCCGCCATCGAAAACCCCCTTCCCGCATCGCCGGCGTGGGCGGCTTCGATAGCCGCGTTCATGGCAAGCAGATTAGTCTGCGCCGCGATGGCGGCGATGCTCTTGTTCGCCTCCCGCAGGCTTTCGACTCCTCCACAATTTCCTGCGCCTTGCTTCCGCTCTCCTTCTGAAGCGCAACGCCTTTAAAGGCGGCATCGTTGACGGTCTTGAACTGGGCCAGCAATTTTTCCACCATAGCGTCGATAGATTTAATGTTCCCCGCCATTTCTTCCACCGCCGTAGAGGCTTCGCTTACGCTGGAGGACTGCTTTACTATGGAGCCGTCCAAAGATTCGATATTTTTGGCTATCTCATGAACCGCCGAGGAAGATGCGGACACGCTGCGCATTTGATGTTGGGCTTTGGCGCGAACCTGCTCCACGCCCGCGGAAATCTGTGAAATGGAGGCGGCCATATCTGCGGCGTTGCGTCCCAGCCCGGCGCTGGAGGCGGACAGCTTGCGCCTGCCCTCCTTGATCTCCCGCATCCCGCTCCCCACATTATCGCAAAAACTATTAATCATTCCGGCGATGCTTCCCAACTCGTCAACCGAACAAATGAAGATGCGTTTGCTAAGGTCTTTTTGGGCTGAGCAAAGATTCTCACGTTACACGATAATGGATTTAAACAGCTTCTCGTTGTTTTTTTTCTCGGCGGAAACCACCAAGACAACCACCACGAAAAACACCCCAATCAGAATAAAAGCCGTTCTCCGCGCACTCGGGTGTATTCCCACCAGGGATATTCCCGCCTCATGCATGGCAAGAATGGTCATGCATGAGGCGAAAAACACGGACAGCAGACCCACAATCGCCGGTGTGAGAAGCACTTTGAGCGTTTGGCGGTTTTCCCTCAGATCCAGCGGATACGCGTGGAGTTTGCGGGACAAGAGGGTTTCGGAAGCAAGGTTGCCGTAAGCACGTACATAAGGGCGCTGAGCAGTATGTCCGCGGAAAAAGCCGCGAAAAAAGAGGGGTTTTGATTTCCTCTTGTATTCCCGCCTTTTCCCCTTGTATAAAGATCGCGCCCAGAGAGAGCGCCTCAAGAAGCGCGTTAGGGGGATCATCTTTATTGGGGCGGAACCCAGCTTTTTCAAGGCCTGGGCGTACTCTTCCCCCTGTGCCGCATAACGGTCAGGATCAAAAAGCGCGGCCTTCTGTCCATGAAGAACGGCCGCCAACAGAAGATAACCCGCGCCGGAAAGCCCTAGCCTCAAGAAAAGCTGGCTCGCGGGAGCCTGCGGGTTGCGGAACAGAAAGATGATCAGAGAATTCACCGCCACGGTAAGGATGACATTGACAAAAACAATTAGAAAAAAACAGCTTTTTTGTTCAAGATAAACCTCTTTTTGTAAAATTTTTTTGAAAAGCGTCCTGATTCTTTTGTAAAACGCTCCGCAAGGGAAAGAAGCGCAAAACACCCCGCAAGATAAAAAAACAAAAAACGGCGCGGAGAGATTGACAACTACGGCGATCCGCGCTATAGTATTTCACATGAACATGCCCGTATCGTGTTTCAAAGCCGTCAAAGTAACGAACGGCGCGTCCGGCCTCATTCCTGCGTATGCCCCGCGGGCGCGTATTAACGCCCCGCTGTCAGCGCGGATTACCCCCCCCCCCCCCGCGCCGGTTTATAACAGCAAATAAAATACATTTTATTTCTCGTTTCAGCGGATCCGGCGCGGGTTCGCGGGTCCGTACCGGTACGGATAGGGCGTTCCGGGCGTTCAATGTCTTGAATTCACCCTTTTTTATCATATTTCCACATACTTTTTGTTCAAACAAACAAAAACACGGCCTGTTTTCAGGCAACGATACCCTGTTTCCCCACCGGAACAGGGCGTTTTCTCAACACAACGGCGTAATGTCTAAAGACAGTACGGCGCTGTCTTTAGACAATGACACGCCGTCTTTAGACAATAAGGCGCTGTCTTTAGACAACGGCGCTCCGTCTTTAGACAATAAGGCGCTGTCTTTAGACATTGGCCCGTTGTCTTCAGGCATTGGCGCTCCGTCTTTAGACAACGGCGCATTGTCTTTAGACGCTATGGTATCTACGGGCGGAAACGCCCTTGATATAAACCGTAACGCGCGCAATCGCGTTGCAAAGGAGGTAAAGAACATGAGTCAAAGAACCGATTGGCTCCCCGGTACCAGAACCGGGCGGTTGGCCATGGCGAAAGAGTGGAAGGCGGTTGTCGCGATAAACGCGGGCGCGTGGAACATTCCGGCGGCGGTCGCGGAGAAACTAGCGGCCCTCGCCGGCGGCGCGGAAACCGCGCTGGACGCGGCGAAAAACGAGACCACCCG
>JAITAW010000311.1 GCA_031283905.1 Treponema sp.
CCCCGCACACAAATAAGCCCGCGTTGATGACACACTCTTTACAGTGTAGGTAACACACGCCCTAGAGTGTCGATGACACACTCTCTACAGTGTTGACGGCGCACTGCCTGTTACACAAACTATCTGACATGCCCAGATTCCCGCGAAACTGCGGAATCTGGGCTGATTCGTCCAATCCGCGCCGCGCGCGCTTTGAGAGCCTCGCGGTAAAGATTGATTTTTTTACCGGCGTATTATAGTATAAAGCGCGACCGTTCCCAAATAGCCGCCTGCGGGCGCGTTTTGAAGCGGTTCAAAAAAAGGAGGAGATCGATGGCAGACATTGAAGGGCAAGCCGGCGCTGGAAACGGTTCAGCCGGCGGTTCAGCCGGCATTGGATTGACAAGCGCGGAAGTTCGGGCTTCCAAAGAAAGATTCGGCGACAACCGGCTTACGGAGCGGAAACCGGAGCGCTTTTGGACGAAATTCCGTAAGAATTTTGGGGATCCAATGATAAAAATTCTGTGCGCCGCGCTTGTCGTCAATATGGCGCTGGTCGTTGCGTCTTACCTTGGATGGACGCCGGATACCATGGCGTGGTATGAGCCTGTCGGCATTGCGGCGGCCATTCTTTTGGCGACCTTTGTGTCCACGCTGTCCGAGTACCGCAACGAGAACGCGTTCAGAAAGTTACAGGAAGAGGCGTCAAAGATACAATGCAAGGTGTACCGCGATGGAGAGATTCGGGAATTGCCGATTGACGATATTGTTACGGGAGACGCGGTTCTGTTGCAAAGCGGCGATAAGATTCCGGCGGACGGCATTCTGATAGAAGGGGGGATTACAGTAGACCAGTCCGTTCTGAACGGCGAGTCGAAAGAAGCCGCTAAAACGGCGGCGCCGCATGATTACAAAGACAAAGAAACCGCCGTCAATTTCCTCAATCCTCACAAGGTATGGAGGGGCGCGGTGGTGGTTTCCGGCAGCGCCGTGTTGCGCGTAACGGTGTCCGGCGACAAATCGGTGTACGGCGAAATCGCCAAAGAATTGCAGACGGAAGATGAACGCGATACGCCCTTGAAAGTCAAACTGAGCGCCCTTGCGAACGGCGTCAGCAAATTCGGCTATACCGGCGGCGGCGTCATAGCGTTTGCCCTGCTGTTTCAGCGCATCGTGATCGCCAACCATTTTAACGCGAACGAAATCGTTGCGTACGCCTTGAACTGGACGCATCTTTTAAGCGATCTGATCCATGCGTTCATGCTTGCGGTCATCATTATCGTCATGGCGGTTCCCGAAGGGCTGCCCCTTATGATAGCCATTGTTTCCGCGCTGAACATGGGCAAAATGCTCAAAGACAATGTGCTGGTCAGAAAAATCGCGGGCATAGAAACCGCGGGAAGTCTCAATTTCCTTTTTAGCGATAAAACCGGAACGATTACCAAAGGCAAGCTGGAAGCTGTTGTCTTTGCGGACGGCGCGGGCAATGATTATAAACATTTTCAGGACGCGCCGGACGGGTTAAAAAGAATGCTTTCCTTTTCGCTTTTTTACAATACGGACGCGGTTTTATCGGGAGAAGGCTCGGGCGCGGCGCATCAAAAAGCCATAGGCGGCAACGGTACGGAGCGGGCGCTTTTAACCTTCGCGGCCTCGGACGGTTCTTCCCCAAGCGGAAAAGGCATCGTCGCGTTGGAAAGAATCCCTTTCAATAGCCGGAATAAATTTTCAGCGGCCACGATTGCGGGCGAAGCCGTGCACGGGGCGCTTGACAGCCCCCTTACCCTGATAAAGGGAGCGCCGGAAAAAATTGTGGACAGATGCGAGTATTACCTGGACAAAGACGGGAATAAAGTGGAATTCTCCGCCCACGCCGCGTTAAATCAAAAAATCGACGGCCTCGCGGCCCGTTCCATACGGGTCATCGCGCTCGCGGTTTACGAAGGGAAGATCGTCAACCCCAACGGTTCGATTGGCGACATGGTTCCCGTAAGCCGCGGATGGACGCTTGTCGGAATCATCGGTATCCGCGACGAAGTCCGTCCCGAATCCATAACCGCGATTGCGGAAGTACAACACGCCGGGGTTCAGGTGGTTATGATAACCGGCGATAGAAAAGAAACGGCGGTCGCCATCGCAAAAGAAGCCGGTTTGCTGAATAGCGAAAGCGATAGTGTGCTTACATCAGACGAACTTGCCGCGCTTTCCGATGAAGAGGTGAAAGCGAGCATCACGTCCATTAAAGTCGTGGCGCGGGCGTTGCCGTCCGATAAAAGCCGTTTGGTTAAGATCGCGCAGGAACTCAATTATGTTGTCGGAATGACCGGAGACGGCGTAAACGACTCCCCCGCGCTCAAGAAAGCGGATGTCGGCTTTGCCATGGGCGGCGGTACCGAAGTCGCCAAGGAAGCAAGCGAGATTGTCATTCTGGACGACAATTTCAATTCCATTGACAAGGCTATCCTGTATGGGCGCACTATTTTCAGCAGCATCCGGAAATTCATTGTGTTCCAATTGACGATCAACGTATCGGCGGTTCTGATAAATTTTGCCGCGCCTCTTTTCGGGCAGGAGAACCCGCTGTCCATCATCCAGATATTGTGGGTGAATCTAGTTATGGATACGCTCGCGGCCCTCGCGTTTGGGGGGGAACCGGCGCTCAAACGGTTCATGGAGGAACCGCCAAAACGCAGAGACGAAGCCATAATCAGCCCCGTTATGTGGGGTTCCATTCTCACGGGCGGGCTATGGACGTTCGCGCTCAGTCTTGTGTTTCTGTTCGTTGGCTTTGTGAAAGATCGTTTTCCCGCGCAGTCCGGCGATGATACGCTTCACACCGGCTATTTCGCGTTTTTCGTTTTTACCGCCGTATTTAACGCTTTCAACGCGAGAACTGAAAAACGTAACTTGTTTGACAACATAAGCGGCAATAGGGGTTTTCTGCAAGTCCTGTCCTTTATTGTACTGGTACAGACCGCGCTGGTATATGTGGGCGGACAAGTCTTTCATTGTTTTGGGCTTTCGCTGCCGCAGTGGAGGATTGTACTTCTGTTCGCGGTTTCGATTATCCCTATCGATCTGTTGAGAAAAGCGCTTATATCCGCGCGAAGAACATAAGCGATGAAAATTCTCGCGGTTCGGCGGACGGTTTCAAAGGCGGGCTTTCATTCCGCCGCGGTCAATCATCCTCATATTTGAATTACGCGAACTGACGCAAACCTCAAATGGGGGCATCCGCCACTTCACGTTCTTCTGCGGGCGCGTAGTACCAACTCGTTGCTTTGACAGGCCGTGAAAACGGTTCTATTATAAACTGTCATTACAACTTTAGCTCGAAGCGCCAGATGCTTCAGAGACTGCGATTTATTTAATCTGCAAAAGGGGTAGGGTAGGGTAGGGGGAGGATTAGCATATGAATATGCGAAGCCGTTTCAAAACGCGCCCTATGGTTGTCATAAAGTTTGATGAAAACCTGTAGCCTTTCTTTGCGCTTTGGAGGATAGTATGATGAAATGCAAGCCATCGGGAATACCCCGTGTAACGCCGGTATTCGGAAGATACGCCGCGGCGATATACCTTAGCAACGGCGCGGGCGGTATATATGCGTGGCCGGGCGTACAGACGCGCCCATTGGATGGCGCAGTATGAAACCGCGTATCTTTCCCTGCAAAATCAGACCGCGCAGGGCGTAGACCTTGTCAGCCTTGAGCTGTAGTCGCGCCTTACCCTGTTGTTGAGTCAACTCACAAACCGCGAAGACATCCAAAGCATGGAGTGGGAAAGGCAAAGGGCAAGCCTTTTGCGGGATGTGGCGCGGCTGGGATATATGGATTTGGCTATTGTGGATAAGCAAGGGCAGGCGCGTTATGTCGGCGACGACTCCGTCTCAAATCTTGCGTTGCGCGATTATATAACAAAAGCGTTGCGCGGCGAGCGCGCCGTCTCGGACGTGATTATAAGCAGAGTGATAAACAAGCCGGTTGTCATGTACGCCGTTCCCATCATGGACGGACAGACCGTCTTGGGCGCGCTTATCTGACGGCAGGACGGAACCGCGCTTAACGAAGTTACCAAAAATGTAAAGTTTGGTGAAAGAGGTTATTCTTTTATGACGAATACGGACGGTATTATAATCGCGCATCAAGACATAGAGCTTGTGCTGAACCAGTACAACCCCATTATGGAAGCCGAGAAAGACCCCTCGATGCGGTCTACGGTAGAGAAATGGTCGTAGGGTTTGCGTCCGTGCCGGAATTCAACGTGACTCTCTTTGTTACAATCGACCGCAAGGAACTGATGGCCGGAATAGACCGCCTCGTATTTTTAATTGTTTCTTTTACGTCTGTTTTTATCATCGCCGGGTTTGCGGCCGCGTATTTCTTGGGACGTTCGGTAGCGAAGCCTGTCGGTAAAATCGCCGGTACTTTGCGGGATATTCCGAAGGGGAAGGCGATCTGACAAAACGAATCGCGTCCAAGGGCGCTCAAAGCATGAATGAGATTGGCGATCTCGCCCGGTACTTCAACCTGACTCTTGATAAAATACGAGATTTAATCGTGAATGTACATAATAAAACTGCTTCTCTGAGCGCGACGGGGCGGGACCTTTCCACAAACATGATGGAGACCGCAAGCGCGATCAATCAAATCGCGGCGACCATTCAAAGCATTAAAACCCGGGTGCTAACCCAGAGCGTCAGCGTTGAAAAAACAGACTCCTCAATGGACAATATCACGGGCAACGTGTCCGCGCTCAGCGCGTCGGTGAACGAGCAGCGGGCGGGCGTCCGCCGGTCGGTGGATGTTATTCAGGAACTCATTGCCGGTACGGACGAGATAACAAAGACTCTGTCCGATAACATGGGCGGCATGCAAGAGCTTTCCGCCGCGTCCGAAGTTGGAAGGACGGGCGTACGGGAAGTCGTCGCCGACATACAAGAAATAGCGCGCGAGTCGGGATGGCGGTCTTGACCGTGCTATGCGCTCATTTGAACCGGTAAAACAACATTCAGCGCGCCTCGCCAAAAGCGCGCCATTGGCGGTAAATACTAAAATTTTTCAAAATCGCTTGACAAAGTAAATGGCTGGATGATACACTGTCTTTAACATAAATTCTTTGCTTAAAGGCAATAAATCCATAATCAACGGGGATAGATATGAAAGTATTTATAAGAATCTGTTTCTTGATGGGACCGTTATTTTGTTTGCAAATTTTGTTGGCTCAAGATCACATGCAAACGGGTAATAGCCTCTTGCAAATAGTATGAGCCTTTCCCAAAACGCGAACCGCATTCGACGAACTATGTTCGAGTTAGTTTTAAAACAGTTTTTAATACTAAAGATGTATATATATAAACGTTATATTTTGTTTACCCCCCCCCCCCCCCAGATGGAGCCTGCATGGGACTTGATTAAAAAAAGGCGGGGAGCGTGAGGCCTTTTGTTTTACTTAGGCAATCTGAACCATTAAACCCTCAAGGAGAAGTTCTGATGAAACGTAATAAGCCGTCATTGGCGTTTATTTTTAGCGCCCTTTGTTTAATCACCCTTGTTTTGAGTATTGTAGCCATGTCTCTGGTCTTTTTTATAAGCCTCCGCAAGTTTTCTTATACTCAAATCACCGCAGCCACCAAAGAAAATACCGCCCACATGAGCGATCAGGCGGCCGCTATCATCGCCTCCCACGCGGCGCTTTTGGAGCATACGGCTG
>JAITAW010000014.1 GCA_031283905.1 Treponema sp.
AAGGATGGGTCTTCTTTTGCCGCGAAGGTTTTGTGTTCTTCCCAGTATTTCTGCCATTTTGGTTCGATTTCACTAAACGGGTATTTTGCCAAGGTACTGTCTCCTACTAATGGGTGGAACGCCGCCACCGGCATTCCACTTGCGGTATTTTAGGAAATAGATTATTCTATAGAATAAAAAATTGCAATAGAGGGGAACCATCTGCAAGTCCTGTTCTAATTGTAAAAAATTGTAACAACAAGAAAGCGCGGAGCGGAGCCGGGCTGGACGCAAGGCCGCTGTGCGGAAACAGGGGTTCCGTTGAATTACGCGGATCTGCGCTATTTTGAAAAGAAATCAGATTATTACCGCGCATTGGAATATGAAATTAAATTACACGACGCCATCCGCGCATCGCCGCCCGCTTACACCGCCCCTTCATAAACTCTCGGCACCCGCTTGTTGATGTTGCAGGTGATTTCATAGGGGATGGTGCGCAGGATTTCCGCCATGTCCGCGGCGGTGAAGGCGGGTTTCATTCCGAAAATGGTAACTTTTTCAAATTTTTTATACGTAGCGCCGTCCGTTCCCAGATCAACCAAACATTGATCCATACATATTCTTCCTACAACCGGATACTGTTTGCCTTTAATAAGCACGGAATAATTATTTGAAAGGAGACGGTTCAAGCCGTCCCCATAGCCGATTGGAATGGTGGCTATGGTCGTGTCGCGCGGGGCTGTCCATGTCCTGCCGTAAGAAACGCTCTCTCCTTTCCTCACCTGTTTGATGTACACAATGTGGGAAACCAGTTCCATGACAGGCTCAAGCGGTTCAAGTCCCGCAAGCGCGGTATCCGGCGTGTAACCGTACAGCATGATACCGGGACGCGCCATGTCAAACCATGCGCCTTCGTGAAGCAGGACGCCGCCCGAAGCGGCGGCATGTACGATGCCGGGATCAACGCCCGCTTTTTTTACGGCGTCAACGGCGCGGACAAACCGGCGGAGTTGCTCCTGTGTGTACCGGATATTTTCGGGCTTTTGCGAATCCGAGACGGCTAAATGCGTAGCCACGCCCTCAAGCCGCAGATGCGAAAGCGACGCGATAAAGCGGGCAAGCGCCGCCGCTTCCTCCGGCGGACAACCAATCCGCCCCATGCCCGTATCCACCTTGAGGTGAACCGCGATGCCGCAGGCAACGCCGGAGGCGTTCAGCGATGCCGCAACTTGGTCTAGACCCGCGGCCAATTCCTTGTCTCCGACAAGCGGCGTAAGCCCGCGCGAGACCACGGCCTCATATTCACCGGGCATGGGAAACGAAAGGAGGAGTATAGGCGCGTCAATGCCCGCGGCGCGTAATTCCGCGCCTTCATCTACGGTTGCCACGGCAAGATACCGTACGCCCGCTTCAAGGCTCGCCTTTGCGACCGGTACCGCGCCGTGTCCGTAGGCGTCCGCCTTTACCGGCGCACAGATAAGCCGCCTCTCTCAGACCCTCTCCCGTATCAGGCGTTTGTTCCGCTTGAGGTTGTCTATGTGGATGACGGCTTGTGTCGCTCTCATACGTGTATAGTTACCGGGTTCTTCTTTCTTCCAGCGACTTGCAGTTGATGCACATCAGCGCGTAAGGGATCGCTTCGAGCCTGTCTCGCGGAATACGTTTGCCGCACCGTATGCACAACCCGTATTTGCCCTGCTGGATGCGGGTCAACGCGGAATCGATCAATTTAAGCCGCTTCATATCCTGAACGCCAAGCGCTTCAAGCATTTTGCGATCAATATCATCGGAAGCGCTGTCTACAAGATCTTTTGGGTCAAGTCCTTCCATGATTTTTCTAAAATCCGCGTTGCCGGCTGTAAGATTTGATATAAGTTCTTTCTTAATATCCACCAGCTTTTCTCTCATTCGTTCAATAAATTCCTGATCCATAAGAACCTCCGTTAAAATGTAAAAATCTAGCGTTTTTCCCAAAACTGCTTTGCGCGTTTTGGGAAAGCCCTCTATACAGATGCTCACATGAGAGGCTTTTCAATGCCCAGTTGGTTTGATAAAGCCTCATTATATAATCGGCAGATGGCGGCGTTTATGGAGTGGTTATTGAGCCGGTAAACGAGTCCGGCATTTTTTTACTTTTTTTACCTTGCAACCGGATTTTTCCTCATAAAGGGATGCATCCGGCGAAACCGCCCTTTATGAAAAACCATAGATGAACCTCTCTGTTACGGAACGCTCAACTTGACCCGTACCATGGAGGAGCGTTATGACCTTTGGATGCCGGGAGCTTGTCGTCCAAGACGGCGGCCAAGCCCGGCTTGCCATTGAATATAGAAACAGGATTTTGGTTTGCGTAAGGTTTATGTACATATGGAGAGGAGTGAATCGGACTCCGCCGCAGTCCACAGATCGAGGAACTGCGCGGCGGTTTTGTCCGCCTGCGGAGCGCCATTAGTCCATCCTTGTAAGTCCAAAACCTCATAGATGCCGGTATTACGAGCGCTCGAAAATGCAGGGCAGAATTCCTCATCCATCGCGCCGATTAGTTTCGTGGTACCGGAATTGTCGTTAGCGTAGGCGATTATGTAAGGGAAAACCATCTTGGGATCGCCGATGCTTCAGCATTGCGACCGAGTCGAGCGCTATATCGCCCTCCGAATCTCCGCCGATAAAGTTTTCCTTTTCCGCAAATGGCAGATCGTGGATGTCGAGATAGCGCGCTTCGACACTGGAAACAGTTGCCACGCACATTATCTTGGCCGCGCCCGGTCGAGGCTTCCACGCTGCCCGGGTCGTGTTGGAAAAAGCTCACCCCTTCAGAGGCAAAATCTACATTTGGAATCGTTATTGAAACGTTCAATAGAGCGGCGTTCCGCGCGTCCTTGGCAATCATTGCCGTTGCCGCGCCGACAGTCACGGGCAGGGTTTCAGTCCGGTCATGGAGGGGGGATCATTCGCCGCGCAGCCCGTTAGTACGCCCAACATCAAAAAGGCATGTACTATTTTTGCCTTAGCCGTGAGTTTCATATTTGTTTCTTTCCTCCTGTTTTAATTTCATAAGGAAACACAAGAGCCGCGCCGCGCTGATAAACCGTAGACGTTAGTAAAGACAAAGCCCGCATTTATGAAAGAGGACTTCCCTCTGTGAAGGGAAAAAATCCGGTCGCAAGGTAAAAAAGGGGAAAAGACTGGTCTTTCTTGCGGGTTTGTGGTACACTCTGCTCCGTTATGGCTTCATCTTTTTTTATGGACATGCTTAACCCGCATTACGCTCTCACGGCCAATCTGGATATACGGCAAAACGGGAAAATACTCATCATAAGCGATTTTCACATGGGCGCGGGAGCGCGAGACGATCTCATTTACAATGGAAAATTCCTCGCGGATATTCTTGAAGGGTACTACTTCAAGAACGGGTGGACGCTGGCGCTGAACGGGGACATTGAAGAGTTGCAGCGGTATTCTCTCGCGGACATTCGGGAGCAGTGGCCAAACCTGTATCACGCTTTTGACCTTTTTCACGGCGGGAACCGCCTTTATAAAACGGTTGGAAACCACGATGAAAGCCTCCTTTTTGAAAAGCATTATCCGTATCCCCTTTACAACGCGATCAAAATCGATACGGGTTTTACGCCTATATATGTATTTCACGGGCACCAGTCTTCAAGGATGTATACTAATTACGGCGGCCTTTTGGAATTGAGCATACGGTACCTGCTCAAACCGCTGGGCATCCGCAACGTATCGGGGAGAAGCCCGCGCCGGAGGTTTTATGTGGAACGGGAGGCGTACAACTTTTCCCTGAAGTGCAACTGCATTTCAATTATAGGGCATACGCACCGCGTGCTTTTTGAATCATTGGGCAGGTTTGAGTACATCAAGTACGAGATTGAAAGGCTGTGCAGGGATTACCCTTCGGCAGCCGGGCCGGAGCGGGAACGCATCGCGTCCGAGGTTACGAATCTAAGGCTTGAGCTGGGTAAGTTGAAGCGGGCGGAAAAGCGCCACATTCTGAGGGGCAGTCTTTACGGAGAAGAAGTGCCGGTGCCCTGCGTGTTTAATTCAGGGTGCGCCATAGGGAAGCAGGGGATTTACGCTATAGAACTGGACTGCGAAAATATCACGCTGGTGTATTGGTTTATTGAAGGGAAGCAGATGAAGTTCATAAATCGCGGCTGGTATAAGATTGAGGCGTTTGAAGGGACACGGTACCGGCGTTCAGTGCTGAATAGCGACCGGCTTGATTATGTAAACGCAAAGGTGGAATTGCTGGGGAAGCGGGAAAAGCGCGGTTAACGAAGGCGGTTCCAAAATGCCGGAACCGGCTCAACGGCTTGTTTCACCGGATCCGCCGGCTTTGGATACGGAGAATTGTCAAATTGGGAAAAGTTCTAGTTGCAATTTATTTCTATACATTATATACTTTCCATATGAAACGTTTAATAATAATTGCTCTTTTGAGCTTCAGCGTTCCGGCGCTTTTTGCCGATGAAGAGTTGGACTTCTACACGGAACAGTTCAACAATGCGGGTACGGTTCTTGAGCAGCTTGGTATTGTGAAAACCGTAATTAGTCAGGATGCCGCCGATGCGAGCGGCTTTTATGCGGCGGCGTTGGGCAGGCTGCTTTCCGAGTATCCCAACGTGAAATCGGCGCAGGAAAGTCAAGCCGCGGATGAAATGGCGATTCTTCTTGTTCAGGAACTCGGAAAAGGCGGGGACGCCGAATCCGGGCAGAATGTGTGGAGAGTGGTTAAAACATTTTCCAACGCGATGGTAAAGTCCGAGTCGCTTATCGCCCTGGGACAGATGAACGCAACGGACCTGATTCCCCATGTGGCGCAGCTTTTGGTTGACACCACTACCCGGGGACCGGTAAACCGCACATCGGGAGAGCGCATCGCCTATGGCGCCATAACATCTCTTGCAACCTATAAGGATCCGTCTGGTTATATACCGGTTTTCTTTGCGGCAAACGGCTGGTACCAGAGCTGGGTTAAAAAAGCCGCGAACGAGGCGCTGCCCCTTATCGCGGAGGATCCCGCGGAGCAGTTGACAACGGTCATTCAAGACGCCGCGTATACGTTCGATCAGAAGTTGCTTGCGCTCAGAACCATTGAACGGTCGAGTACATCCGATGAAAATAAAGTTAAAGCGGCGACAACCGCCCTTATCCTGGGATGGGCCGGATATTCAGCGGATCCTGACGTGCAGTACAAACGGGTGCAGATGCGGAAAACGGCTCTTGGCGTGATAAGCGCCTATGGCGCCGGCGATGACGCGGCTTCCATCCTCAACTATCTGAACTGGTCATACCGGTACGCGGCGGATGCTGAAGAGCAGCTTACCGCTGTCAGCGCCTTGTCGAAAGTGGCGAACGATGAAGCGGTTCAGTATCTGGGTACCTATACCATTGAGATTAACGAGAAAAAAGCCCGCGGTACGCTTACTGCACAGGACGAACGCCGCATCCGCGCGCTGATTGCGGGTCTCGGCGGCACCCACAACCAGGCGGCAAAAAATTATCTGCAAGCGGTTCTTTCTATAAATTGGACCAATCAAATACATAAAATCACCCAACAGGCTTTGAGCAACCTGTAACTTTCAATCAGAAGTATGAACCCCGCGCCGCCCCTGGTCGGGCGGCGCGATTTTTTTTGTCCTTGCGACCGGATTTCTTTTCACAAAGGGAAGTCCTCTTTCATAAATGCTCATAAACGCGGGCTTTGTCTTTAGTGAGGGAGCGGGGCGTACATAGTGCGCCCCATGGAGGCCGTGGCGGGCAGTTGGCTATGGTACCGGTACCAAACTCAGGATGCGGGAAATGACGGCGTCCGGATCAAGCCCATCGGCTTCGGCCTCATACGACAACACGATGCGGTGCCGCAACGCCGGCAACGCAACGGCTTTAACATCGTCAGGGCTGACAAAGGAGCGTCCCTCAAAAAGCGCGTGTATTCTGGCGCAACGGTACAGCGCGATGGAGGCGCGGGGAGACGCGCCGAAATTGATGTACCGGTATATGCCTTCCTTATCGTTTCTTTCATTTTTTTCCCGCTGGCCGCCTTTTACCGGAGCGGGTCTTGTAGCGCCGACAATGGAAACGATATATGCGGCAAGCCGCTCATCAACATGAACGGCGTCTGCGGCAACCTGAAGAGATCGTAACATGCCGATACTCAATACCTGCGGAAGAGGAGACGTGTTTTTTTTTCCCGCAACAAAAGAGAGCATCGCTACTTCCTGTTCGGAACGGGGATATTTTATGAGCAATTTAAGCAGGAAGCGATCCAATTCGGCTTCGGGCAGGGTATAGGTGCCTTCGTGTTCAATAGGGTTCTGGGTCGCAAGCACGAAAAACGGATGCGGCAGGGTATAGGTTGTCTCGCCGATGGTAACCTGGGCTTCTTCCATGGCCTCAAGCAAAGCGGACTGCACCTTGGCTGGTGCCCGGTTGATTTCATCGGCAAGGATCACATTGGCAAAAATAGGCCCCCGCCGCACGGAAAAGGTACCGGTAGCCTGTTCCCACACCATGGTCCCGGTCAAATCCGCAGGGAGCAAATCCGGCGTAAACTGAATCCGCTTGAACGCAAGCCCCGTAATGTCGGCAAGGCTTTTCACCGCCAACGTTTTCGCAAGACCCGGCACTCCCTCAAGGAGAATGTGTCCTTCGGCAATCAACGCCATAAGGAGTCCGTCAATCATTTCCTCCTGCCCAATGATACGGTTTGCAAGAGTTTTTCTGCACGAATCAAGTATCGGTTGAACTTCCATATCCGGTAGTATACATAGGACATACCTTTCTTTCAAGGAGCCGGAGGCGCTGGACTTACGGCGCTTGGCATGGGAAAGCGGGGATGATTTTGAAAAACCTTCAGATGTTCGCTTGACACAAAGCGCATATTGCGTTATTATATGGAACTAAGGTTTTTATCACATATAAAGAGAGGTTTACATGGCGGTTCCCAGATTTAAGACTTCGAAAGCAAGAACAAGACGACGACAGTCGCTTAACATGAGGCTGGACGCCCCAAATTTGGTTGAATGCGGAACGTGTGGAAATTTGGTTAAATTACACCGCGTCTGTCCAAAATGCGGTTTTTATCGCGGAAAACAGGTAATCATACCGAATTCAAAGGTATAAGGAGGAAGTTATGGATGATTTATTTGAGAAAATGAAAAAACTTATTGCTGAAAAACTGGAAATTGATGAAGAGAAGATCACTATGGAGGCTTCTTTTCGTCAGGATCTCGGCGCGGACAGCCTTGATACGTACGAATTGGTATACGCCATTGAGGAAACAATGGGCATTGAGATCCCCGATGAAAAAGCGAATGAGTTTGAAACGGTCGGCGACGCTTACAACTATATAAAATCCCAGCAGCAATAAGCGTGTGTCTCTTTGAAATTGCCAAATTTACCAATCCGTCATCACGAGGAGGCGTTGGCGCGTCTGCATCAAAGGCAAACGCCGGCGTGTCCGGCCTAGCCGTTGCGGACGGTCGCCGTAGGGGGGATGTTTCCGCCGTGCTTCCGGCGGCCGATATAGAAAGAAAAAAAAGTCTGCTCTCTTTCCAAAAAAGCATTTCTATAAAATTCAAGCATATCGAATTACTCAACATGGCGTTGACGCATTCTTCTGTTTCCAATGAATCGCCGAATTGTCATAACAATGAGCGATTGGAATTTTTGGGGGACGGCGTTCTGGGGCTTGTCGCGGCGGCTCTTTTATATGAACGTTTTGCGGAAAAACCTGAAGGAGAGCTTGCCAAAATAAAGTCCGTTGTGGTGTCCGAGGCGGTTCTTTCCGGAATAGCGCGTAAGTTGCGGCTTGACACCATGCTTCTTTTAGGGCGGGGCGAAGAAAGTACGGGCGGTAGGAACAAAAACGCCATTCTAGCCGATGCCTTTGAAGCCCTTATCGGCGCGGTCTATCTCGACTGCGGATACGCCCAAGCCTTCGCCTTTGTGAGCCGGTACATCAACGAGGAGATCGACAACGTAGTTGACAAGCGGCGCTACCAAAACTACAAGAGCCTTTTGCAGGAGTTCTGCCAACACGAATTCAAAACGTGTCCGGTTTACAAGCTGGTGAAATATTCGGGACCGGAGCATGACCGGTCGTTTTGGGTAGAAGTCGCTGTCGGCGCAAGGGTTTTCGGTCCTTGCATAGGTAAAAGAAAGAAGGCTGCGGAGCAGGAGGCGGCTAAAATAGCGTGCGAGGCGCTCATAAAAGATCGCGGTGACCGAGTATAAAAAACCGGAGAAAAAATGCTGAAGAAGATGGCGTTGTTGGTTTGCCTGTTGCCGTTGTTTTCATGTATAAAAGCGAATTCTTCGCATAAAACGGACGCCGGGGATGCTCCGCAAAAGACCGGCGTGGAAACACAGAAAGCGCCGGTAACTGAGGCAAACGAAATTCTGCTCAAAGCGGAGCGGGTATTGCAAAAGGCGGGGATTCCTGCTGATATTGCCAAAACTATTGTAGAGGCGGCGCGTTCAGGGCATCCGTTTATTGACGATCTCAACGCGGCGCTGAAAGGCGATCCGTACCTCCGCTTTCTGGTGGATAAACAGCACCCGCTTCCCCACGGCTATGAGCCGGACGATCTTGTTCCGCTTGTCCAGGGGAAATCCTACCGTATCGGAAGAAATGACCTTCGCCTTCGAGGTTTTGCCGAGGCGAGCCTTGAGGAAATGGCGAAAGCCGCAAAAGCGGACGGCGTTACGCTCCTCGCCTCGTCAAGCTACCGTTCATACGACTACCAAACAACGGTGTACAACCGGAATGTACGGGAGATGGGAAAAGAAGCCGCGGACAGGGAATCGGCACCTCCGGGTTGCAGCCAGCACCAAACCGGTTTAGCGCTGGATTTCGGGTCCATAGACGATACGTTTGCGGAAACCAAAGCCGGTAAATGGCTGCCCGCTCATGCAAGCGGGTTCGGCTGGTCTTTATCTTTTCCCAACGGATACGAATCCGTTACGGGCTACCGGTGGGAAAGCTGGCATTACCGGTACGTAGGCGTTCCCCTCGCGCATTTTATCGACTCGTATTTCAACGGAATTCAACAGTACGCGCTTCAATTCCTGCATGAGTGGGAGCAAGATCGCGCCACGCCTGTCGATGCCTAAAAGAACGTATCTTAGGGCGCGTCTTTGCCGGCAGCCTTCAACTTCTTCAATTCAAATGCGATGAAAACGGCGGTTATGATAAATGAAAAGCCGTCCGCCACAGGCCCCGAAGCCGCCACGCCCCATAAGCCCCAAATCTTGCCGAAAATGAGCATACACGGGATGAGCGCTATGAACTGGCGCAACATGGAGAGCAGGATGGATGTTCTGGGACGCCCGGTTACCACGAAAAGATTGGAAGACACGATTTGAAAACCGTCCACGAGGAGCAGCGCGGTCATGGCGCGTAACGCCCAGGGAGCGAACTGAAACAGGGCGGCGCTTCCGTCCGGCGCGAACAGTCTGATAAGCTCATGAGGGAAGGCTTGCGTCAGAACAAAGCCCACGGCGCAGATGGCGGTCGCCGCAGCAATCGCAAGCGCATAGGCGCGGAGTACGCGGCGGTATTTCTTCGCTCCGTAATTGTAGCCGAGTATGGGTTGAACGCCTTGATTGATGCCGAAAATGGGCATGAGGATCATCATAACAATGGAGCCGGCGATGCTCATGCCGGAAAGGGCGATGTCCCCGCCGTTGGCAACGCCAAGCGCGGCGGCGCCGTACCAACCCATGCTTGCGTTGTAGAGCAGTTGTACGCCCGACATGACGAATTGCAGAAGAAATTGGGCGGAACCAAACGCCATTATCTCTCCGGTCATGGCAAGCGAAGGCTTAAACGTTTTGAATTCCAGTCTGATGACGACTTTCCTGCTGAAACTGAACGACAGTATCCAAATCGTAGAAGCAAGCTGAGAAATGACGGTCGCCCACGCCGCGCCCTCAACGCCCCATTTGAAGTAAAAAATGAAGATGGGATCGAGGATCATGTTGAGCCCCGCGCCAATGAACATGCTTACCATGGTAATGGTCGGGAAGCCCTGCGCCCTCGTACAGTGCGAAAACCCGAATCCCAGCATGGAAAAAACCGCGCCGTACAGTATGATGCGGAAGTAATCTCGCGCATAACCGAGCGCGGCGCTTCCTTCCTGGGCGCCGAGCATGGAGAGGATAGGCTCCATAAAGACAAGCCCCAGAACCATGATGATGACGCCCACGCCCAACAGCAACCAGAAGCAGTGGTTCAAGGCGTTCTCGGCGTCCTCTTTCCTCCCCTGTCCAAGACGCATGGAGATCATGTTCGCCGCGCCGATGCCAAACAGCATGGCGAACGCCATGAATATAGTCATAAGTGGCAGGATGAGGGAAAGCCCGCCAAGCGCCACTTCGTCAACGCCCCGTCCCACAAAGATGCGATCAACTACGTTGTAGAGCGCGTTTACCATCATGCCGGCAATGGCAGGTATGGAGAATTTGAGCAACAGTTTGCCGACAGGCTCTGTTCCGAGTCTGTCGGCGGCTTGCGCGTGTATCATTTTCTTGTAACCCCCCTCGTCCGAAAAAGCCTTCACAAAACGCCAAGCGTTTGCGTCCGCTGTGCGCCCGCGTTTTGAAACCGGCGCTATAACTGGCATTTCCCAAAATTAATGTGCCAATGGTACTATAATACTGAAACGGTACGCAAAAGACTAGCAATATAAAGAAAGTTTATGGTATTTTATAAAGGCGTATTTGATTCAGACGATACGCCGTAAAGGAAACGGAGGAGAACCTAAGGAGGAACGTATGAAAAAACTGATGACCTTTTTCTGTCTGCTGCCGACCGCTTTTCATGGGTATGCGGAAAGCGTATTCACCTATGACATGACAAAAGACATTGCCATCGGCTCATTGGCGCTCGGCGTGTTTGTCAGCCCCTTTTTTGTGAGCAATGAGCCTGAGCGGGTGCCAACCGCGCCGGATAAAAACCGCGTCAACGCGTTCGACCGGTCGCTGATGTTCCCATACAACAAACCGCTGGATCTCATAAGCGATTTCGGCGTATACGGGCTTCTCGCGTTGCCTGCTTTGTCTCTTGCCGGCAATTTCACCGACAAAAACGCGCTACTGACCTATTCCATCATGTATACCGAAGCAGTTCTTCTCACCTTTGGCACAAAGGAGTTGTTGAAGAACGCCATAATCCGCTTCCGTCCGTACGTCTATGACAACGGCGTTCCCGCCGGATTGGAAGACGATTATTACAACAGCTTCCCGTCCGGTTCGACATCCCTCGCGTTTCTATCGGCGGGCTTTTTAAGCGCCACCTTTTTAGCGGAACACCCGGACTCTCCCTTGAACGCGCCGGTTGTCGCCGGGGCGTATGCCTTAGCCGCTGGAGTCGCGGCTTGCCGCATCTTCTCAGGCAGCCATTTTCTTACGGATGTTCTGACGGGGGCCGCAATCGGCTCATTATACGGGTGGGCGATACCCCTGTTGCACAAAAAACAACGCGCCGAAAACAACGTGTCTATAACTATTACGGGAACCGGGATCGTGGCGTCCATAGATTTTTAAAACACGAACGCCGCCAAAGCCGCAATGCGCCTTTGTTTGCCGCTCGTGTCAAAAAAAAGGCGCGTCCGGTTGAACGCGCCTTTCTAGCAGGGGTAGGACTCGAACCTACGACCTTCGGGTTATGAGCCCGACAAGCTTCCAACTGCTCTACCCTGCGATATAGTATGGATAATATAATACACATGCGATGCGAAAAAGTCAAGCGCTTATAAACATTTTTATATAAATACTAAAGCGTGTTCACACTAAGGAAAGAGAGGAAAAAGCGGATAAATTAAGTGAGAGATTGCCGCCGAAACGGCGGGGGCATGTAAGGATAGACAATCGAACGCCGCCCAACGCGCCCGTCTATCGGCGTGAACATGGGTGTAAGCGGCGGAGTTTGCCGTAAAGATTTGGAAATCGGCATGCAATCTAGATTGAAGCGCGGCGGGCGGAAAAAGGCGTGCCGGAAAGGGCGTATAAGGTATTGTCCGGGTAAAGGGCGCGTGTATCGGGGGAAGTATGCGCGGCTCGATTCAACAACGGTCGCGGACACTGGATAGGGAAGAGCCGGGGAGGACGGGAGACGAAGATACACGCCCTCACAGTGAGGATAGAAGGATTGCCGCCTTCGGGCCGTTGAGATGCGGCGTACGGGCGCGGTTGGAGGGCGGTTACTTCCGGAAAGTATCGGAACCCGGAAGCAAAAGGAAAACGGCTTGAGAAAGCCATTAGCAGAAACCCTTGAAACAATGTCATGTCTTGTAAAGAGTATTTTCCACGCTTTATCGGTAGTGATTTTCTGTTCATTCCCCATTAGTCTTTCCAGTTTTTTATTAGAACTTCATTGACATTACCCCTGCCGGCAGAATCCGAGTTAATATATCTTTTTGCCTGTACAGATATAATTTCAAAAAAATCATAATCATATAATTTACGAATATATTCTGTGTCAGAATTGCTTAACAAACATTTTGACCTTCGATTGGTCATTTTAATCATAACATTCCGAAGTCGTTCCTGTTCCTCTTCATCAAATCCGTCTGCCTGATAACCAGTGAAATTAGTTTTATCCGGGCTATGATATGGCGGATCGAAATAAATAAATGAATTCTTATTGGCAGTCTTAACCGCTTGTTCAAAATCACCATTTAAAATATCAATCTCACGGGTATTGAGGTATTTGCTAATTTGCCGCAATGCAATTTTTTCGCATATTGCGGGATT
>JAITAW010000251.1 GCA_031283905.1 Treponema sp.
TGTATATTCATCACCAACATTGCCAGAAAGAGTGCGGGAGAACAGGCTGCGGGATTTTCGGAGCTATGGTTGGTGAACGAGGAACGTAACCCGCGCGTGAAAGCGGCGGCGGGAAAGTCCGGTTTGTACCTGCCGGTGAGTCAGGCGGTCACGGCGGCGGCACTCGACAAGCATCTTGCGCTCATTGCGGATCGCGGGCTTAACATGGCGGTCATCGACATGAAGGACGACTATGGACGCCTTAGATTTACCCCGAAAGATCCGTCCGTTGCGGCTAAGGGCAGGGTCTTCAACCCTGTTGACCTTGACAAATTTCTTGTTGCCATGAAAGAGCGGGGCGTCTACACTGTCGCCCGCATCGTGGCGTTCAAAGACCCTGAGTTGGCAAAAAAAGACGGCGGGAAGTATGCTGTCTGGGACGGCTGGAATAACAAGCCGTGGCAGGGCTATTACGACCGCAAAGTGAAGAAAACGGATGCTAATGCGCTTATCTTTCCTTCAAACGATCCCGATTACGTCATTGAGCGTACGTATGTTGATGAACAATGGGTGGATCCGTATTCCGAAGAGGTGTGGGAGTACAATGCGGCGATAGCAAAGGAACTGCAAAACCGGGGCTTTGATGAAATTCAATTCGACTACATCCGCTTTCCTACTGACGGCGACAACCTGATGGCGGCGCGTTACCGGTGGCAAGATTCGGGCATGGACAAGGACAGCGCGATTCTCTCGTTTTTGCGGCATGTCCGCGCCCGAATCACCGCGCCTATTTCTATTGATATATACGGGGCAAACGGGTGGTACCGCACCGGCGCGAGAACCGGTCAAGAAGTTGAACTCCTCGCCCCATATGTAGACGTTATCTGCCCTATGTACTACCCCAGTCATTTTGAGCAGACCTTTCTCGCCCAGCAACCCGCAGAACTGCGCCCCTACCGCATCTATTATATCGGTACCGGTAGAACAGCGGCTATCGCCCGTAAACAGGCGCTAATCCGTCCCTGGGCGCAAGCCTTTTACCTCAACGTGTCTTACGACCGCAGGTACTACAATGAAGACTACGTGCGCCGCCAAATTGAGGGCGTGAACAGCGCGGGTGCGCCTGGCTACACGTACTGGAACAATTCAGGACGCTACGATGATATACCACCGTTTATCGGAACCTCTGAATAAGCTCTTCCACAAGCCTTCCGTACTGTGCTATCATGCCCGTATGGATAGGATCATTGCATGTATAGGCAGTGGAAACATGGGCGCCGCGCTCATGAAAGGCGTTGCGAATGTTACGGGCGGCGGCGCGATTGGGTTTACGGATGTGGATAGAAACAAGGCGAAACAGGTTGCGGAGCAGATGGGCGCGAACGTGTACGGTTCAAATGCGGAAGCCGTTCAGGAAGCGGACGTTGTTTTTCTCGCGATAAAACCGCAGGCGCTTCAAACGGCGCTTGAGGAAATTGCTTCTATAATAAAAAAACGCGCTGAGTCCATGCGCCCGGCGATTCTCATCTCAATGGCCGCCGGTTGGTCAATAGCGAAAATTCAGGCTATTGTAGGGAACACGCCGGTTGTCCGCATCATGCCGAATACGCCGGCGCTCATTGGCAAAGGGGTCATAGCCTATGCCCCATCGCCCGAAACGCCGGATCAGGCGGTTGAAGAAATCAGGCGCATGCTTTCGCAGACCGGTGTCGTTGATCGGCTTGAGGAACCATACCTTAACGCGGTTACGGGTCTTTCCGGCTCCGGACCCGCGTTTGTATGCCTTTTTATTGAGGCGCTCGCCGATGGCGGCGTACGGGCCGGGTTGCCGAGGGACAAGGCGTTGCGTTACGCGGCGCAAACCGCATTGGGTTCCGCCGCCATGATTCTGGAAACCGGCAAACATCCTGCGGAACTCAAGGACATGGTCGCATCCCCGGCGGGTACAACCATTGCCGGCGTTGCCGCATTGGAAGCGGGCGCGTTCCGTGGAGTCGTGATGAACGCCGTGCATGAGGCGGCCAAAAGGTCTGCGGAACTGGACTGCTAAAACAAGCGGACACGGGGCGTTACCGGGGAGAAGCGCGTGTGAAAGTCTATCCTATATGCTACAGTGGAGGTGCGAACTGTTCAATATATTTAAGAACATTTCTTGCGCTTTTTCTTTTCTCTTTTACCCTTTCAGGGTGTCTAGGTTTGGTTGAGAAAGCGGGGCGCATAGCCGATGGATCAGCGTTTTCCGTGAAAACAACAGCGCGTTATCGCGGCAAGACTGTCGAAGTGCGCGAAATCAGCTTCAAAAACCAGAACAAGCAACCGGAACAGGGTTTGCTAATCATACCGGATGACTTTCCCTTTTTCCAATTCAGAACCACGCAACCCGACCGGAACGGCTTATTCTTTTTTACTTCCTTGTATTATGTGGGCGGAACCTATTCTGGTTGGAACGAATGGACGCAAATGTTGTCTGGTTCCGGTACCTTTCGTATAAGCGGGAACACCGCATACCTGAACATAGACGGCTCCATTGGGACCGGCTCATTCACCTCGGCGAAAATTCTCCACAATGGCGACAAACGCGCAGGCGAAGAAGCCATCGCAAGTGTCCGCGCCCGTGCGGAACGCATCGTCGCTCTTGCCGAATGGATGGGCGCGTTCTCCGGCGACCCTGGCCACAGACAGCGGTTTTCGAATGTCGAGGCTTTTGAGGAGTACTGGAAACCCATCCTTTTTCCTGAATTAGCGCCCCCGGACCAGCGTCCGTCAACCTATACGGAAACGGACGCCGAATGGTCGCGGGCGGAAAGCGTTAGGTGGAATAGGACGTATACCCGCAGTCTTTTTCCCGAAGAGCTTCGACCCGTACGAGACTCCGGCGCATTGATGAGGGATTTTGAAGAAGCCCCCGCATGGCTGTACTGCATGTATGAATGGCAGAGTATTGAAGCCGCGCTGAAAGAAAATAATTTGGTGAAACAATAATATCCGCCCTCTTGCAAAAACGCCTTTCTTGTTATATACTTAGACAAGTATCTATGAATAATTCCGTAGAAAGGCTTATCCAAGAAGCCTACGACAGCTTGAAAGCATCTAATGCGGTGTCAGCCGCAGCCGCATTAGACGAAGCGATGAAAATTGATTATGAGCATCCTGAAGTAGCTTATGGGTTGAAATGCCTGAATTGGTGGACGGACAGGATAAAGCAGGGTGAGGAGCTTTCAAGTGGCGCATACGAAAAAGGAGAATTTATTTTGTCACAATGGAAGCCGTTTTACGCGTTCTTGGACCGGATTGGGCAGAACTATGAAACGTGTCTCTATGCGATAAAACGTTTTGTTTTTGCGACCGCCCTGCAACATTTTCAGGAAGTTGTAGAAAAGGAAAAAAGCCTGCAGGAGCTGAGGCAGGAGCCGGCGCTTTTGCTTCAAATCGGACGCTGTTACAAAGGGTGCGGCAATTACGAGTTGGCGCTCAAGTTTCTTGAGCAGGCGGCCGGCCTCAAGCGGGACGATGCGGAAACCATCTCGGAGCTTGCTGATGTAAACGCTCTGCTTGAGGAGACCCGCTACGCAAAGGTATTGTTTAGGGAAGCGTTTTTTCTTGATCCTCAAGCTGTCGATTTGCACTTTATGGAATCGGAATTCATCATACGCTTACGTGACAAGGTGAAGAGTTTAAGTTACAGCGATATTGAAACGTTGGAATGGATGCCGATTTACGGGAATTTATTGGGAGTTTTTTCGGTTAAACGGGAATTGAAACAGATAGAGGTGGGAAGGCTGAAGCAGTCTATTTTTTCTTTGGAAAACGATGTGAAAAATCGTCCTGAAAACATCATGTATTCAAAGCCGCGTCTTATTAACCGGTACTTCTGGCTCATAGATCACTACGAAAATGTGCGGGAAGACCCAGCCCTAATAGAAGAAACCATGCTTAAAATAAGGGTCATTGATCCCGCTATTTACGAATTGTATCGGAACTAAGGAGTGAAGCAATGTCGGAAGCGCTGCTGAAAAACGTGCAGGAAATGCTGAACGAGGAGAAATGGACCCGTTCTACATTGAGTAATTATTCTACAAATCAATTCAAGGACATGGACATCCTCTTGAAAGAAGCGCAGGAAAAAAAAGCCTATGATGCGCTTAAAAAACTGTGTGATGAACATCTTGTTCATACGAAGACCAGCATTATCGCTCTGTATCTTTCCGGCATGATCGCCCTGTCCCGCCAGCTTATTGACGATGCCGCGCTTACCAGCCTCATCGCTATATTTGCTGACAATCATAAGTGGAACATCGTGCAGTACTTGTGCGAAAGAATTTTGGACTATGGCGAATCCAGGTTTGCGCTCCGTACCCTTGCGGGATGTTACAAAAATGACGGTGATGAAGAGAAAACCTTTGCCGTTTGGGAGCGATTGGTCAAGGTTGACTTTGAGGAAGCCGACATTGTAAAGTCGCTTGCCGAACACTATGAAGAAGCGGGTGATAGTGATACCGCCGTTGATTATTACAAAAAGAGTCTGCATCGATACATCAATAAGCAGCTTTTCTCAAACGCGCGGGAAATTTGGGAAAAGCTCCTTAACTACTGTCCCGAAGATATAGAATTCTTTCTGCACGTTTCAAAAAAGACCGCAAAAACGATCAGCGAAGATAAGGCTATTCAACTCCTGCAAAGTGTGTACGATTTTTACGCGAAGCGTGGCGACATTGACATCGCCATCAACATCCTGAAACTCATCCTCGATTACGATGAACGGGATAATCAGGCGCGGAAAGAACTTGTCTTGTGTTACAAAAAAAAATATGAAAAGCACAGCCAACTTAACGAATATATACGCATTTCCAATCTGGAGCAGAATTACCGGAATGTACATGAAGCCATTATGGATTTTGAGAAACACATCGCCTTTGACAAGGGCAACTTCGTGTGCCACCGGACATGGGGTGTGGGACGCATTGCGCATATCAAGGGCGATGAGATTGTCATTGACTTCGCCAAACAGCGGGGACATGCCATGTCATTGAAAATGGCTGTCAACGCCTTGCAAACCCTGTCGAAGAATCATATTTGGGTGCTGAAAGCAACATGGAAAAAAGAAAAACTCTACGAAAAAGTGAAGGATGATATTGAGTGGACGCTGAAAATCGTGATAAAAAGCTTTGACAACGCTTGTTCCATGAAGAAAATAAAGGAAGAGCTTTCGCCTTTCGTGCTTTCCGCAGGTGAATGGACGAACTGGAGCGCCAAGGCGAAACAGATTCTGAACATGAATCCGTCTTTTGACGTTTCACCGGACAAGGCGGATGTTTACACGGTGTGCGAGTATCCCATCACCATTGAAGAGAAGCTGTACAACAGGTTCAAGGCTGAGAAATCGTTCTTTGACCGCGCCAAAACACTGATGGAATGGACATCTCAAAAGAATTTTGAGACGGACTCCGATTATTTTTCCGAAATGTTCTCGTATTTTACGGGCTATTTAAAGTCATGGTCACAGGCAAATGAGCAGGTCGTGTCTTCCTATCTCATCGTAAAGGCTTTAGCCGGAAAATTTCCCCAACTGGGAATGAAGGTTGACCTCAATTTCGCCGATGTGTTTGGCAGAATCGACAACGTTTCAGAGTTGTTTCTCAACTTGAAAGAAGCGTTGTTGCGGGAAGATTTTCTTAGGCATATCAAGCTCTTTGCTCCCAACTGGACGGACATCTATTTCAAGCTCTTCCCCACGGCTTTGTCGCCTTCCATACTGGATGCGCTTGAACAAGCGGGATTTGAGGACAAACTCGCAGCCCTTGTCGCCTCCTGTTTTGAAAATTACCGCGAATACCGCGATGCGGTCGTCTGGTTTTTCAAAAACAGCGGCGAAGCGCCGTGGTTCAGAAAAGCCAATATCTCTTTTGAGAAACAACTCATTACGCTTATTCGCATTCTTGATGTAACGTACCGTGAAATCGAGAACCATCGTGATACGACCGAGAACCGCAAGACCAACAAGCAGGTATATACGATCCTGTTCAAAGAAGGCGTACTATATTCGTTCATAGACGAGGCGGATACCGACACCATTACAAGACTTTACGCGTTTCTCAACGATGTGAAAAACCTTGATCCGGCGGACAAGCTCGCTCTGCGTTCCCGTATCGCCGGCAAGCGTCCGGACTTTAAGTTTCTGGACGGCAAGGAAAAGATCGCCGCCGTTACACGGGGGCTCTTAGTTACGGCAGCGAAATATACGGAAAAACAGAAACAGCTTGAGCATATCCAAACTGTGGAAGTGCCTGCAAACTCCAAGGAAATCGAATATGCCCTTTCTCTCGGCGATCTGCGTGAAAACGCGGAGTACAAGGCCGCGAAGGAAAAACAGGAGATTCTGAATGCTACGGTCGCCAAACTAAAAGAAGAAATCGACCGCGCTCAGATATTCGATCCTAGGTCCGTGAATACAAAACGTGTATCATTCGGCACCAAGGCGACACTCAAAAACAACAATACCAACGAGGAAGAAGAATTTACAATTTTGGGGCCTTGGGAATCCGATCCTGCAAACAAAATCATCTCCTATCTTTCGCCGTTCGGCAGTTGCCTGCTGAACAAGGCGGTGGAAGATACTTTTGAATTTGCGATAGGCGATGATAAAGTATCATATACGGTGAAGCAAATTTCCGCCGTAGAACTATAGTGTGAGAGACCGTTTCAAAAGTTTGAAACGGTTTTTCTGTGTTATTTTGTCCCATGGGTTCAACGGAAGAAAAACAAATGGAATATAAGGTATAGATTATGGAGTACGTAATGAAAAAGAGATGTGTTTTCATCGAATAATATCTCTATGCCCCCATTTTCTACGTCTTTGATTGATTCATGGTTTGTAAGAAATTTTGGGAAGCTTTGAAAAAACTATGGGGATTGCTATTTTTCTTATACACATTCTCTTTATGCTACGGACAGGTTCGGGGCCCCTATGATATTATCGTACTGGTGGATAAAACAAACGCAAACGATGAAGTTAAGGCTTTTATTACCGGGCCATTCATAAAAGAGCGTCTTAAATTCGGCGATACTTTTCATTTGATAGGTTTTAACGACACGGCTTCTGTGGAAATATCCCGGCGGATTATGGGTAATGACGACCTCAACGCCGTCATTACCGCGGTGAGGTCTCTCCATAAGACATCCGTTGCATCCAATCTCGCAGAAGCGCTCGCCTTTGCGTCCGCCTATATCATGTCCCTTGCTGGCGCCCGTCCCCAAAAAGTCGTGATTATTACCAATGCGGTAAACGCGCGGAACAGCGTATCGGAAGCGATGCCTCAGTTTTCCGCGATACATGCCTCGCTTGAGTGGATTAATCTGCCGGCAACGCCGCCAGCGGCGCGATCCGCCAGCCAGCCAGCCCGTCCAGACACGCCAGTCGGCGCCGGCGCGACTGGCGTAGTCGAGCAAAAACCGCCGCCCGCATCGGGAACGGCGGTGCTGAACGCAACAGAGCCGCAGATGCCGAGCCGGGCGGTACAGCCGGCTGTACCGCCCGCGCAATATGCCGAGCCGCAACCATCGGTTGCGCCGGGACGACCTACGGCACCGAAAGTGATTGAGCCACAACCGCCAGAGGAGGCGCGGAGCGCACAGAGTGCGCTCCGCGTTGGCATGCAACCTCCCGAAGAAGAAAACAACGCGCCTGCTACGGCGGAATCCTCGGCATCGCCGCGTGCGGCGCAAAAACCCAAAATTATCACCCCTGAAAGCCCGGCTTCTTCAATACTACAGATACGTCCAAAAACCATTTTTCACATGCCACTCCTTTCACCGGCAATCGTAACACTTATTTTGGCGGTCTTTTTCTGTATGACGCTCGCCTTTACGCTCCTATGTGGACATACGTTGCGATCCCTCGATCGTGCGTTTTTTCTCATTTGTTCACAAAAAGCCGTTGAACCGGCGTTTTTATCGCTCTTTGTTGAGGATCAAAACACCAGCATAGGAAGGAGAAACATGCATACCATCAGCGCCGGCTGGTCATTAACCCTTGGAGGCGGCGCTTCAGATTTTCTCATTTTCCTTGTTCCCATGCCTCAAAATATCGCCAAAATCCACTTTGACGGAAGAGAATGCGCCTTTATACCGCAAAAGAAGGAATTTTTCCCTGAACTCAACGACAAAATGGTACCGGACTGCGCCGGAAAAACCATCAAACTTAGATCGAGCAGGAATTATGATCTCTTCATACGGATCATGCGACTGGAAGCGCCATATAAAAAGTTAAGCGCGCTCTTTCAGTCAATAAAACTACCCGCCCAGTTCTCAAAGATTTGAATTATCCTCATTTCACGGTGTCTCACAACGGATAATGTAGGTTCTCGTGGGCGGGATTTTTCAGCAATTCGGCGTAGCGTTTTATTTCCCACTTTGCCATATTAAGGTTCTGTTCAAGGTAATTGCCGCACTCCGCAGGCAATGCGCCCGGAATGGCTCCTTCAAAACCCAACATCCACTCGCACATTTCCCGCAAAACCGGCAGGATCTCCCTTGATTCGAGCTTTCCCTCAAAAATGGCGTAAAAACCGGTTCGGCACCCCATAGGTCCAAAATACACAGTACGTTCAGCCCATTCCTTGTGGGAACGCAGGAAGGTCGCTCCTAGATGTTCAAGGGTGTGCAGCGAGGGCTGATCTATGACCGGCTCTTTATTGGGTTCCTTAAAACGAAGATCGAAGGTGGTAAGCGCCGTCTCCCCAAACCGATCCTGACGGGACACATAGACGCCAGGCTTTAGACGCAGGTGATCAACCTGAAAACTCGCTATCTTTTCCATAATTTACTCCTTTTATATTCTGTATAAATTGTACAACAACCAGTGAAATCGCCATACCCATAAGCAGTGAAAGCCTGCTTGGAAACACAATTGCCGCAAGTACCGCAGTAAGGGCGGAAACAACAAAAACAAGCGGCTTTTTTACCTTGTATATCTGTTCTATCAACAGTACGATGAACAGAGCGGTCAGGGCGAATCCTATGCCCTCCATGCTAAACGGAATGAGAGAACCCGCTACAGCCCCAATAACCGAACCTACCGTCCAGTACCCGTGATCCAGCAGCGACACAAAAAACATAAACCATGCGCGTTCCCCCGGCGTTTCAACTTGTTCGTCCCCCAGCCGCTCAGCAGGCAAAGAAGAAAGCAGGGCGAATGTCTCATCGGTCAGGGCGAATATAAGGTAATATTTCAATTTACCGGTCATGTTGAAGCGTTTCAGCATGGTCAAGGCATACGCCATGTGCCGCGCGTTCACCACAAACTGTACCAGCGCCGCTTCCACAAGCCCCGCGCCGGTTGCGAAAAGCCCCACCGCAATATACTGACCCGCTCCCGCGTACATCACGATACTCATCACAAGCGAAAGCTGCCACGGATACCCCGCATCGACCAGCAAAAGTCCAAAGGCAATGCCGATAGCCAGATACCCCAGCAATACCGGTATGGAATAACGAACAGCGCGGGCGAATATAGTGCGTTTATTCGGCATAAACGGCGCCCGCCTAATCCGTATCACGGCCAATATAAAATTCAGCCCATACCGGAAAGTGATCGCTCACTTCTTTCGGCTCTATACCTAAAGAAGGAAAATCGTAAACCGCATCGTAGTACACAACCCCGAAGTTGCCGGTGAAGTCTTCTTTCGAAGACGCGGTGATTATGAACCGGTCATAGGTGTTGTCGCTCTCCGCCACAGTCGTGTTATACTCATTAGTAATGACGATCTGATAATCCGAGTCTGGAAACACGCTTGCAAGTTTGTTTTCATTGTAATAAATTCCGTCCGCATTGAAGTCGCCCACGACAAGCGCGTCAGACTCATTCCACATGCGCTGAAAATACCTGATGGCTTCAGGCAAAGCGGCAATTTCTTTTTCCGCATCGGACGGCTGAATGTGGTTGTTTATCAGGATGAAGTCGAATCGGTCTTTGGTCCGGAAGTACACCGCCAGAGGACTGCGCTGAAACCGGTCATCCGAATCATCGTATGTCGCGCTGTCCACTACACTGAGTTTTTCCGTGTTGTAAATCACCCAGTACTGCTCCTTTGACGCGGTTCTTCCTTCCCTCGGTCCAAGAACATAGTCGTACTGTGCGGGCAAAAGCATCATAAACTGCTGAACAGGCTCATCGCTTGTTGAGCGCACTTCCTGAACGGCGGCCACATCTGCATGGGAAATAATATCAACCAGCACGTCAACAACGTTAGTCTTCTTCATTTTCGATGCGCCGAATATCTGTATATTAAAGGAATATATCCGTAGCTTGTCCGCTTCCGAATTGCCCGGCAGGGAGGCGCTTCCCGCCGGCGGCCGCGCCGGTTGCGTCCCGGTCTGCCCGGTTTCTCCATGCGCGTCCAGAAAATCAGCGCCAACCGGATCTGCGGAATCCGCTATACTATCTCCGTAGTTCTGCCATACATAGTACAATATCGCTAACACAATAATAACGGCGGCAAGCGCCCGCATTGGTTTGGACAACTTTTTTGACGCCGCCGCCGTCTTGCCGGACATTGCTTTCTTTGTCGTTTTTTTTCCGGTTGTTGACGTCCTTGTCTTTTTCGTAGGCATAATGGGTTATTATAACCAGTTATGAAACTTTTACAAGCCCTCGCATTGCCTGCCTCTTGCCTGCCTCCATTTTCGCTTCAATGTTAGTGAAATTACGCCGGACGCGCTTGACAAAAAATGCGCTTTCCACTATTATAAATATCTCTCTTGGAGAGATGTCCGAGTGGTTGAAGGAGGCGGTCTTGAAAACCGTTGCGTTGCAAAGCGCCGGGGGTTCGAATCCCTCTCTCTCCGTTTTGGGCGATTAAAGCCGGTAATTTCTTTTGATGGAAAAAGGCGGCGTTTATTGGAGCGGTGACCGAGTGGCCGAAGGTGGCTCCCTGCTAAGGAGTTTTACCCCTAAAGGGTAACGGAGGTTCGAATCCTCTCTGCTCCGTGTTTTTATTTGCGCACGTTGCCTCGCAAAGTAAAAATGTGTTGTTTGTAAGAGGTTGTAGCTCAGCTGGATAGAGCATCAGATTGCGGATCTGAAGGTCGCACGTTCAAATCGTGTCAGCCTCATATAGAAAGAGCTTTTCCCAAAATTTCAGTTCTTGAGGCGTTTTGCGGAGGTGTCAGAAATTTTGAGAAAATAGCAATTTCATATTTAGAAAGGAACGCGTTCATTGCCAA
>JAITAW010000065.1 GCA_031283905.1 Treponema sp.
GGTTGGTTGTCTAACAGTCTTGCGGTTTTTCAGGCTAAAAGCCTGCGAACCGAAGGTTCGACAAAACTGCGTTTTTTAATGGAAGTTGGCGCGGAAACTGAAGTTTCCAAACAACTCTATTATAATACATATAAAGTACATGACCTGTCAAGTAGTATCAAAAAGCGTATCAAAAAGCGGCGTGTGATGCCGGATAGACAGGACAAACGACCCTGTGAAAATGAAGCTCCCCGCCACAGAGAGAGCGCGTTGTGAGCAAGCCGCGGGGGATTAAACCAGAAATTACAGAATGAAACCGCGTACGGAAATGTTTTTCCGGCGGCATGGATGCCGCCATTTCGCGCTACCCTACAAGCCGCCCCTGCTGAGCGCGTCTTTTGCGGCCTGCGCTATGGTTTCGGCGTATGAGGGATGGGGGAACACGGTTTCCGCGATATGTTCCGCGGAAGCGCCGCTTTCTATGGCGGAGAGCGCCCATGAAATTAGTTCCGTGGCGCGGTTACAGAAAAATTGCGCCCCTATAAGCGCGCGTTTTTCAGCGTGAAACACAAGTTTGATGAAACCCCTGTCCATATTTTCCAGCGCAGCCTTTCCGTTGGCTCCAAAAACTCCTTTACCGGCTATCGCGGGGACACCCTCTCTTTCCGCTTCGGCAAGGCTGAGGCCAGCGGAGGAAATTTCAGGTACGGTGTATACGCAGGCCGGAACCGTCTGGCGGAACTTTTCCGGCGGCGCTGGGGTATTGTTCAAAAACGCGGCGGCGCAGGCGGCGGCATAATTTCCCTGGGCTTCCGCGGCGTGGGCAAGTTGAAGGCCGGCGCAAAAAGCCCCGCCGCTTATGTCTCCCGCCGCGTAAATGCCGGAGATGGAACTCATCATGTTACCGTCAAGCGCGA
The DNA here is from genome assembly GCA_031283905.1 of Treponema sp. Lineage (GTDB taxonomy): Bacteria > Spirochaetota > Spirochaetia > Treponematales > Breznakiellaceae > JAIRKH01. The sequence continues at coordinate 897 of JAITAW010000065.1, forward strand.
TAAAGCCCTTTTCGGTGAGGTCTGGGAGGATGCCGGGCGCAAAGAGCGTGTTGGCGACCGGCTTCCTGCCTGCCGCCATCAGTACAGCGTCCGCTTCAATGGCCGGCGGTGCGCTCCCGTCCGGCGGAGCGGAGAATGTCAACCGTAAAACACTCGAAGCCTCCTCAACAGCATCTATCCGTACGCCGGTCATTACTTTTACACCCCGTTTCTTAAACAACAAGGCGAGGTTTTGGCCGATTTCCCGGTCCATCGAGGCGAGCAGGGAAGGCAGGGTTTCTATGATCGTAACTTCGCTGCCGAAGGCGCTGTAAGCGGCGGCGAATTCCACGCCGATTACCCCGCCGCCGATGATGGCAAGGCGCGGCGGAACTCCGGCCGATGGGCCGTTTGGAAACAGACTGCCTCTTGAAAAAGCTCCGTTCCCGTCGAGAATATCATCGCTGGTATACACGCCGTTTAGACTGTTTCCCGGTATGGGCAGCTTTGCCGGGACCGTACCGGCGGCAAGCAGTATTGTCCGCGCCGCGACACATTTACCCGCGCCGCCACCGATTGACACGCGCCCCGGCTCCTCAACGCGGGCTTCGCCGGTCTCGACGCGTACCCCCGCCTTGAGGAGGGCGGCGCTCTGGTTCTTCCGCAGATTCTGTACCACCGTGTCCTTCCACCCTGAAAGACGGGAGAAGTCGAATACCGGCGGCCCGGAGACAAGGCCGTAAATTTCCCCCTCGCGGACATCCCGCAACAACTTCGCACCGTGGAGAAAGGCTTTTGTGGGGATACAGCCGCGGTTAAGGCAGGTTCCGCCTATCTCCGCCTTTTCAATGAGGCAGACGCTCAATCCCAAAGAGCGGGCTTTGAACGCCGCCGAAACTCCGGCTGGCCCGGAGCCTATGATTACAAAATCAAATTGTTCCATGTTAAGTTTCCTCAAATACCATCGCTACAATATCGCGGGCGTACTTTCCAAGCTCACTTCCTTCGGGATAGGCCGCCTTCAGCTTTTCCGTCAGCGCCTCACGGTTAAAATCTGACCCTTTAAGCCGTTCCGCCGCGTCAATGATAAAATCACCGTCCATCGCGTCAGAAAATATATGCGCCGCGGTGACGCGGTTTTCTTTCACATCAAAACGAAGCTCCACCCCGCCCCAGGGAAAGCGGCGTTCAGCCTTGAACTGGAATACCGGATTTTTACCGTACTTCCATTCCGGCGAAGAAAAACGCGCTCCAAGTTCGTTGAACCGCTCCTGTCCGCCCTCAAACAGGGCCTCGGGCGGCGTTTCGGATTTTTCGGCGTTAAAGCGGTATGTTTTGTCAAACGCGGCGCTAAGGCTCTCTATAATGGCGGGAATCGTGAGGCCCGGCTTACATTCCGTAAGGTTCACGATGCGGCTTCGCACGGACTCCACTCCCTTGCTTTGTATTTTACCGGCGGACGCGGAAAGATAACGGCCAGCCGCGCTCATATCCGTATTTACCAGCAAAGTGCCGTGATGGTAGGCGTTATTTCCGGCGCGGTAGTAGGCGTTGCCTGAAAATTTGCGTCCACCGGTCTCAATATCGTTGCGCCCCGTCCGCGCCGCGTCTATCCCAAGTTCCCTCACCGCCAGAAGGATCACTTCGGTCTGCCGCTCCAAATCGTAGTCCGCCCTCGGCATAAGAAAGGTAAAGTTAAGATTGCCGGAATCGTGAAATACCGCGCCGCCGCCGGAAAGCCTGCGGGCAAGAAAACCGCCGTCTCTTTCCAGCTCTTCCACGCGACATTCCGCCCATGCGTTCTGATTCCGCCCGATGACGACAGTCCGCTCGTTTTGCCACAGGTAAAGAACACAGGTTTCAGGCGGAACTTTTTCCAGCAGGCAGGCTTCGCGGGCAATATTCCTGTAAGGGTTAGTCTCCCCGCTGCGGACAACAATACCTCGCCGTATCATGGCGCTATGTACCGCAACACCGGTTTCCGCGCCGCCTGCGTCTCATCAGGCCGGCGGATGACCGTGTTTCGCGGAGCATCTCGCAGACTTTCGCTGTCCGTCAGTATATCCTCATAAATCGAGAGGAAGGCCGCCGCCGCTTCGTCCAGCGTCTCTTTCGATTCGGTTTCCGTTGGTTCAATCATCACCGCCTCGTGAACAATCAACGGAAAATAGATAGTCGGAGGGTGCATCCCCCTGTCCTGCAAGGCTTTCGCCAGATCGAGCGCGGATACTCCGTGAGCTGCCTTCATCTTTTCCAACGAGATGACAAATTCATGCATACAGGGACCCGGATAGGCGGACGGAAATTTCTCTCTAAGTTTTTCCATCAGATAATTGGCGTTTAGAACGGCGTTTCGCGCCACTTCCGGTATGTTTTCCTTTCCAAGAGTAAAAAGATAGGCCAATGCCCGCGCCACGACGAGGAAGTTTCCCTGAAAAGCCCGCACACGCCCTATGCTCTGTCCGCTGTAAGAAGGGGCCGGCGCACCGGCGGATGTACCGGCAAGACAGGTTCCTGAAACCGGCAGGAAAGGCGACAGAAAACTTTTGCAACCCACTGCCCCCGACCCCGGTCCGCCGCCGCCGTGCGGAGTTGAAAACGATTTGTGAAGGTTAAGGTGAACAACGTCAAACCCCATATCGCCGGGGCGGGCGATGCCCATCACGGCGTTAAGATTTGCCCCGTCGTAATAGTTAAGTCCACCCGCTTCGTGGACGATTCTGGTAATTTCAAGGATATTGGGATCGAAAATCCCCACCGTATTCGGATTGGTGAGCATGAGGCCAGCCGTATCGGGTCCGGCGGCGGATTTCAGAGCCTCAATATCGACGCAGCCGTCCGGTCCGGACGCGATGTTCACCACCGAAAATCCTGCCATTACCGCGCTGGCGGGATTCGTGCCGTGGGCGCTGTCCGGTATAATGATTTTCTTGCGAGCGGCGTCTCCCCTGCTCTCGTGGTACGCCTTGAACAGCAAAAGTCCGGTAAACTCACCGTGAGCGCCGGCGGCAGGCTGAAAGTTCATCGCGTCCATACCGGCTATCTCGCACAGGTATTGGGCGGCAAGTTCCAAAACTTTTTGGCAGCCCCTCGTGGTATATTCCGGCTGCAACGGGTGAACGCCGGTAAAACCGGGAAGCCCCGCCAGTTCCTCATTTATCTTGGGGTTGTACTTCATCGTGCAGGAGCCAAGCGGGTAGAAACCGTCGTTCACCCCAAAGACACGTTTTGACAGCGCGCTATAATGACGGGATATTTGATTCTCGTCCAGACAGGGGAGGCGGGCGGGCTGTTTCCGCGCAGTTTGCGGGGACAGGGGCGCGTCCGGCACATCGCAGGGCGGAAGCACATCGCAAGATATGCCCGCCTTGCTTTTCTCAAAAATCAACTTCATAGTATTCCTCCTTTAGGAAGGCTTTTAGGATAACGCTGATCGCGTCAACATAGTTGGCGCGTCAATTTCATTTTCAGGACAGGAATCCCCGCGCAAGGGATAGAAGCGGAATAACGCCGCCCGGCGCGCAGCGCCATGCGGCGTTATTATAGCGGATAGCCCGGTCGCCGCGTAGCGGCGATGCGCCCAAATTCCAAAACAAATCCACAAGTTTAATCGTGTTGTGATGCTAGTGTACATTCGCATAAATTAGTTCTTTTTTAAGCCTGTCTATTTCTTCTTTCGCGTTAAGCTCGGTAACACACCAAAGAATCCGTCCACCGCTTAGCGGATAACCGCCCAATATGCCGTGGTCTTCGAGAAGGCGTAACGTCTTACCGGTGTCGGGGCATTGGGTAACAAATTCGTTAAAGAATTCGCCGTCAAAAACAAGCGAAAAGCCGGGGACGGTGGAAATCTGTTTCGCGGCATAGACTGCTTTTGCGTGGCACTGCTTGCTTGCTTCGGCGAAACCAGTCGCGCCCATCACGGTAAGGTATACCGCCGCGGTCAGAGCGCAATGCGCCTCGTTGGAACATACATTGCTGGAAGCCTTTTCCCGGCGTATATGCTGTTCACGCGCCTGAAGGGTAAGCACAAAGGCGCGGTTTCCCTCGGCGTCTGTGGTTTCCCCCACGATTCTACCGGGCAGTTTTCGCATCAACGGGTTTTTGCAGGCCATAAAACCCAGATAAGGCCCGCCGAACGCGAGCGGCAGGCCCAACGGCTGCCCTTCTCCCACCGCTATATCTGCGCCGCATACACCGGGACTTTCCATGATACCCAGAGACATCGGGTTAACGCCTTCGACCAACAGGCCGTTTGCCTCGTGGATGATGGCCGCCGCTCCGGGCGCGTCTTCGATGAGGCCAAAAAAGTTCGGATTTTGCAGGTAGAAACAGGCGGCGTTTTTGTCCGCGCCGGTTTTTTCTTTTAGGACGGCCATATCCGTCCTGCCGTTCCTGTCCACGGGAATGACGGTAAGCGGCAGCCCATAGCCCCAGCAGTAGGTACGGATGGTTTCGATTACCTGCGGATGCGCCGTTTCGGAAACATAAACACCGGTTTTTCCACGATCGCGGCACATATTTATCCCCTCCGCCGCGGCGCTCGCCCCATCATAAATCGAGGCGTTTGAAACATCCATGCCGGTCAGCTCGCAAATCATGCTCTGATATTCAAAGATTGATTGGAGCAGTCCCTGACTAATCTCGGCCTGATAGGGCGTATAGGCGGTGATAAAACTTTCGTTGGAACAGATACGTTTAACCGCCGCCGGAATGTAGTGGCGGTACGCCCCCGCACCCCGGAATATTACCGGAAAAACCTTGTTTTCGTCCGCCAACGCGCTTATCTTACGGGCAGTCTCCAACTCAGCCATGCCTGATGGCAGGCGCAGTTCTTTGACCCGCGTTTTTTCGGGGATGGCCGCAAATAGCTCATCCATTGATTTTCTGCCTGTAAACGCCAGCATCTCGCGGCGTTCAGCCTCAGTATTCGGAATATAGGATCCCATGTTTATTCCTTAGGGAGTAGAGCGCGGTACTCCGCCGCGGAGAGCAATTCGCCTTCCGCTATCTCTCCTGTTCCGCGTATCAGCCACGCCGTATATGGCGACTGATTTATCAGTTCGGGGGATGACAGCAGCGTCTCGTTCACTTCTTTTACAACGCCGTCAATGGGGCTGAAAATATCGGAAACTCCTTTAACGGATTCCACATCCGCAAAAGAAACTCCGGCGTTCAGGCTGTCTCCGGCCTGCGGAAGGTTGACAAACACGATGTCCCCCAATTCCTTCTGGGCATAATCGCTCAGTCCGATCTCGATGCTTCCACCCTCCGGAAGCCTTACCCACTCGTGGGTCTTTGTGTACTTCAAATCTTCAGGCAAGTTCATATATTCTCCTTTAATTTCATTCTGCAATATCTGGTTTAATACCCCGACACAAACTTGTTTGTACGCTTGCCGCGGCTCAAGTAATGCAACGCCTACAGGATTTGGTATTAAACCAAGAACCCGCTCACCGGTTCGCGGGGGTGGGTATTATAAATTTCCGCACCCGAAGTTTGCGCGGAGCGCAAACTCAGACTCCGTTCAAACTACTACAACGCTTAAGATACCGCGCCGCAAAATTTGCGCTTGCCGCGCGGAGGCTCATTGATTCGCGTAATTCGCGTTATGGTTTGGTATAAAACGGTAACGCATGGATTTCCGCCTCGACCAATCTGCCCCGCACATCAACTTTTACGGGCGTTCCGGGCTTCGCTATCGCGGTATCCACAAGAGCCATTGCAAACGATTCTTTTAGCCATGGGCAAAATGTGCCGGATGTAGTTTTTCCCGCCGGTTTTCCCTCAAAAAACACTTCCGCGTTTTCCCTGATTATACCCCGTCCGGTAACGCGAAGCCCTGTCCTTATCCGGCGCGGTTTTTCTTTCCCCGTCAACGCCTTTTTCCCGATAAAATCTTCTTTGTCCATCCTGACGGCAAAGCCGAGAGCGGCCTCAAACGGTGTTACGCTGTCGTTCATCTCATGCCCGTAAAGCGGCATCGCGGCTTCAAGCCTCAGCGTATCCCTCGCCCCAAGCCCGCAGGGTACAAGGCCGGCCTCTTTTCCCGCCTCAAGCAGGCGTTCCCAAAGGGTTTCAGCCTTTTCTGGCGTGCAGTAAAGCTCAAACCCCGTCTCGCCCGTATAGCCTGTGCGAGACACGATGCAATCTACGCCCGCCGCCTGCCCTTTTTCAATCAGGGTATAGTATTTTTCCGGAATGGTATTTGAAACTGAGGAGAGTATGGGCAGAGAAGCCGGCCCCTGTATGGCAATCTGGGCTAAGGTATCGGAAATGTCCTCAAATGAAACG